>JBBRKU010000136.1:0-5987 GCA_038231735.1 Actinomycetales bacterium
CGGCGGCAAAGCGGCCGTCGCCCAGGGACCCCGGCAGGGTGTTGGAGGTGGCCGCCAGCTTGACGCCGGCGTCGGCCAGTTCGCGCATCAGCCGGGACATCAGAACGGTGTCGCCCGGATCGTCGAGCTCGAATTCGTCGATGCAGACCAGCTTGTAGTGGCTCAGCGCCTCCACGGTCTTGCGGAAGGACAGCGCACCCACCAGGTTGGTGTATTCCACGAAGGTACCGAACGCCTTGGGTCCCGGTGCGGCGTGCCAGAGCGAGGCGAGCAGGTGCGTCTTGCCCACACCGAAGCCACCGTCGAGGTACATTCCGGCTCGGCCTGCCGTTTGCTTGCCGGCGAAGAGCTTGCGAAGGCCCTTGGGCGCCGAGGCTTTGATGGATCCCGCAAAGTGCTCCAGCGAGCGCACCGCCGAGGCTTGCGATGGCTGGGCCGGATCCGGGCGGTAGCTCGCGAAGGAAACCGAACCGAACCGCGAGGAGGGATAGAAACCCTTGAGCAGCTCATCCACCGTCACTGACGGCATGCGGGCGGCGAGTTGCTCAAGCTGTACCAAAGGTGGTCCGATCGTTTCACTGGCGGTGGGGCGGAGCATGGGTAAGAACGGGGCGCACAGTAAGAATACCGCCAACGTGGCCCGGCCCCTGAACCGGCGCATCTGGCCCGGGCATCCCGGTTGAACATGGCGCACGTTGAACCTTGCTGAACATTGCGCAAGATGAACATCGGGAAGTATTGCCACCGGGGAATGGCTAGGCTGAAGGAAGGGAGCTGGACGCGCAGCAGATAATGGCTTGCGCGCAGCGCCGTCACCATTGTTGATCGGAAGTTTGAGGGCACCATGCCAGTTGCAGCAGAGACCAATGAGAAGTTCGCCGCCTATGCCCATCCGGAGCGGCTCGTCTCCACGCAATGGCTGGCGGATGCCCTGGCCCGCGGCGCCGACCGGGATGGCAGCCTGGTGGTTGTCGAATCCGATGAGGACGTGCTCCTTTATGAGACCGGCCATATCCCGGGCGCGGTCAAGATCGACTGGCACACGGACCTGAATGAGGAAGTCACCCGCGATTATGTGGATGGTCCCGCGTTCGCGAAGCTGGCCGGTTCGAAGGGCATCTCCCGGGACACCACGGTGGTCATCTACGGGGACAAGTCCAACTGGTGGGCCGCCTACGCGCTGTGGGTCTTCACGCTCTTCGGCCACGAGGACGTCCGGCTGCTGGACGGCGGCCGGGACAAGTGGATCGCCGAGGGCCGTGAACTGACCACGGACGCCACCGAGGTCACCCCGGCGCAATACCCCGTTACAGAGCGCGATGACGCCCCGATCCGCGCCTTCAAGGAAGATGTGCTGGCCCACCTGGGCAAGCCGCTGATCGATGTCCGCTCGCCGGAGGAGTACACCGGCCAGCGCACGCACATGCCCAACTATCCGCAGGAAGGCGCCATGCGCGGCGGCCACATTCCGACGGCCGCCTCCATCCCCTGGGGCCGCGCGGCAGCCGAGGACGGCACCTACCGCAGCCGCCAGGAACTTGAGGGCCTCTATCTGGGCGAAGCAGGACTCAAGGCCGGCGACGACGTCGTGGCCTACTGCCGCATCGGCGAGCGATCCAGCCACACCTGGTTTGCCCTGAAGTACCTGCTGGGCTTTGAGACGGTCCGCAACTACGACGGCTCCTGGACCGAATGGGGCAACGCCGTGCGCGTTCCGATCGCCAAGGGCCCCGAGCGCGGCGAGGTTCCTGAATCCTGAGTAGGCTGGTAGTGATGACTACGAATGCTTTGCCCCCCGCGTTGGCGGAAATTGTCGATGACTTCCAGGCGCTGGAGGAACCGGACCGGCTGCAGCTGCTGCTGGAGTTTTCGCGTGCGCTGCCCGCGCTCCCGGAGCGGTTGAATGACCATCCGGAGCTGCTGGAGCAGGTGGTCGAGTGCCAGACGCCGCTGTTCCTGACGGTGGAAAATGAGAAGCACGACGACGGCGACGTCATCCGCCTCTTCTTCCGCGCACCTCCGGAGGCACCCACCACCCGTGGCTTTGCCAGCGTGCTGCACGAGGGGCTGGACGGACTGCCGGCGGCGGTGATCCTGGCGGTTCCGGACGACATGCCGGATCTGCTGGGGCTCACCCGAGCCATCACGCCGCTGCGGATGCGCGGGATGGCCGCGATGCTGGGGCGCATAAAGCGCAAGGTGGCGGCCGTCAACCTGCAGTCCGCGCACCAGCACCAGCCCAGCCAAACCTGAGGCGTGGCCGGGAAAAAGCCGTCGGCCGGCACTCCCGCCACGGCGGCCTTGGCCCATGCCGGTGTGGCGTTCACGGCCCATTCCTACCAGCATGATCCGGCTGTCAGCGGATATGGCTTGGAGGCTGCCTCCGCGCTGGGCAAGGATCCCCGCCGAGTTTTCAAGACCCTGATGGCGGATGTGGACGGGACCATCGTGGCCGCCGTCGTTCCCGTCAGCGGAACGCTGGACCTCAAGGCGCTGGCCGCCGTGCTGGGCCACAAGAAGGCTGCAATGGCGGAGCCGCAGGCAGCGCAGCGCCGGACTGGCTATGTGCTGGGCGGGATCTCCCCACTGGGCCAGCGCCAGGCATCGCGCACGGTGATCGATATCTCGGCACTGGAGTTCGTCACTATTCTGGTCTCCGGCGGCCAGCGCGGACTGGACGTGGAGCTGGGGCCGCAGGACCTGGTCCGGCTGACGGCTGCCATCACCGCTCCTATTGCCGGCCCCTGAAGCTTACTCCGGCAGCGGGGCCCCGCGCGGCAGGTCGTAGCTGCCCAGCCGCGGAGCCAGCCATCGCTTCACCACGGCATCCCAGCGCTGCGGCTCCACGTTCCACTCGGCCGTATGGCGGGCATGGCTGAACGGTACAAAGGTGACCATTTCCGGGTTCCGCTCGGCCAGTTCCGCGGACGGTCCGAAGGGGACAAATTCGTCGTCGACGCTGTGGATCACCAGGGTCGGCGTGCGCAGCTCGACGGCGCGGCTGACCCAGTCCATGCTCTTCAGGTCAACGGGCGCGGCCAGGCCGGTGATCCGCCGGCCCAGCGGATGGCTGAGCATCAGCTGGCCGTACTGACCCACGGCGGCGGGGATTCTGTTCAGCTCAGCCTGGTGGGCCAGCACGTCCACCCAGTTGATCACCGGACCATCCAGCACCAGGGCCAGGATCATGCTGCGGTACCGGCTCCGGTCCGCCGTTTGCAGTACGATTGCTCCGCCCATCGAATAGCCAAACAGCACCACATCCTTGGCTCCGTGCGAGAGTGCGAATCCGATCGCCGCCTCCACGTCCTCCCATTCGGTGACCCCCAACCCATACCGGCCGTCGCCCGCGGCGGGGGCATCGCCGTCGTTCCGGTAGGACATCAGCAGGCTGTTCAGGCCCAGCTCGCGGGCGGTGCGCACCGCACGCAGGCCCTCGCTGCGTGTGGCGCCGCGGCCGTGCACCATGATGCCCCAGGTCTCCAGCGCCGGCTCCGCGCGGATCAGCCACGCCGGCGCCGGGCCGCCGGGGAGCTGCACGGTAACGTCCTCGCCCGCCAGGCCCACGTCCGCAGGGGTGTCAAATACAACCGCGCTCCACCAGCCCCGCTTGGCCGCGTGCAGGTCGCCGGAGAGCACCGTCTCCACGTCCCGGAGCACCGTACCCTCGCGGGGGACATATGACCGGATGGTTCCAATCCTCGCGTGCCCGGCACCGCCATCGAAAAACAGGCTGTACGTTCCCTCCACCGTGGTGTCCGCGTTGGCGGGCAGGATGACCTGCAGGGCAAAACCGTCCCGCACCACCGCCAGGATGGGCAGATCCTCGATGTGGATCCTGTCCGGGGTGACCACGCGGCGCGCAAAGTACGCCGCCAGCGCGGAGGTGGCGGTGGCCAGCAGAGACGCGGCTCCAGCTCCCATGCAAACCCCCAGTGCGGCCCACTTGAACGCCGTCCACTTGACCGGGGAAGCCTGCCCCTGCGGGCGCACGTTTGTTGGCATGGTCCCATTCTCACGGTTGCGGCGGGGAAGGTCGAGCGGCGCACCGGGAGCGGTGGAAAGTGGATGGATGCATCGTCGCGGCTGGCATACGCTTAGGCCATGACTGATTCGATCATCATCCTGACCGAGGAACCCTTGGGCGCGCTGGACGCGGACAATATTGTCCGGCTCTACGACGACGGCGACGACGTCGAGCTGGTGGTGCTGGTGCCGTCCGGCACCAAGCGCAACCTGCTGGTGGATGTGGTGGACCAGCTGACGTTGCTCGATCTGCCCGCCGCCCTGCGTGAACTGCGCGATAGGCCGCCCAGCCGGGAGGTCGCGCAGGCCGAGGCCAATGCGGAGCTGGCCACCTCGATCGCCGCGCTGCAGGCCGCCGGGGCCAAGGTGAGCGGCAAAGTCGTCGAAGGCAACGCCGTGCGCGCGCTGGTCGCGGAGGTCAAGGCCACCGAGGCACGGCAGGCCGTCGTCGTTACCCTTCCGCATGCGTTGGCGGACACCTTCCGCCAGGACTGGGCCAACCAGGCACAGCACAAGCTGGGTTTGCCGGTGCTGCATCTGTACGCGGGCTCGGGATTTATTGGCGACTCGTAGGCGTTAAGCCGGTATGAGCAGCGAAGAATTGACCAGCGAAACGACTCCCGCCTCCGGCGAAGTGGCAGCCAAGACCGACGAGCAATGGCGCCAGGAGCTCTCTGACGCCGAATTCCGGGTGCTGCGCCAGGCCGGCACCGAGCGGCCCTTCACCGGCGAATACTGGGACAGCCACACCGCCGGGGTGTACCAGTGCCGGGCGTGCGGGGCGGAACTGTTTACCAGCAAGGAGAAATTCGACTCGCACTGCGGCTGGCCCTCCTTCTGGGCGCCCTTGGCCGAGGGGACAGTGCGCTACATCCACGACCGCTCGATGGGGATGGACCGGGTTGAGGTGCGCTGCACCAACTGCAACTCGCACCTGGGCCACCTCTTCGAAGGTGAGGGCTATGAGACGCCGACGGACCAGCGGTTCTGCATCAATTCCATCTCGCTGAAGCTGGTCCCGACGGACTAGAATCTGGTCCCCGCGCACTGGAACCTGGTCGCCGCGGAGCCGGCTGAGATCTGACCAGTTTTGAATCCGCAGCTCCGGCGTGTCCGCACGACACGCCGGAATTGACGGCGGGCTGCCGGCCAAAGGTGGTCAGTTGTGGCGCATTGGGCGCCAAAAAACCGAGTGGACGGGGTCAGCATGCCCACCGCTGGGCCAGCGGTGGGCAGTCGTCAGCTTGAGCACAACAGTTTCTGATGCTTAGGAATATCGGAGATAAGTTTTCCTGTTCTATTGATACGCTCGCTGAGAACCCGGAACACCACACTGAAAGGACCGTCGACGTGACCCAGACCGTCTCCACAACCCCCTCCCCCGCACCCCTTCTGCAGCCCGGCAGCGCGGGATTTGGCAACAGCGCGGGACTCGAAGGCACGGCAGGACCCGGCAGCCCCGCAGAGCTCCTCAGCCTGGCGGACGTTGCCACCAGCCAGGAGTGGCTGGCGCTGAAGTCTGCCGCGACGGCCCTGCAGTCGCTCCAGATCAAGGACGGCTCCGTTCCGGACGCGGCGGACGATGAGGCCGCACGTACCTATATCTCCACCATCACCGGTTGCGTTACCGCCTTGGCCCCACACTTCCCGCACGACGCGGACTACCTTCGGCTGCTGGTGCAGGACTTCGAGCGCTGGTCGGAGGACGGCCTGGGCGTTCCGGATTTCCTGGATTCCCTGCTCGCGTTCCAGCCCCAGCAGCACCGGATCAACGGCCTCGGTCACCTGGTGGTCTTCCCGATGTACACGCAGAACGGCAGCACCAACCGCTTCGTCGAGGCCGTTCTTATCGAGGTCATCTGGCCGGAGTTTGTGGGTGAGCTGGAGGCCGGAGAGTACTCCAACAAGCTCTTTGTCCCGATCCGCTTCCTGGATTTCACGGCCGGATACGATACGAATTC
>JBBRKU010000137.1:0-5984 GCA_038231735.1 Actinomycetales bacterium
AGCCGGTCAGGTTTCCCGGCGCATCCGCCAGCACAAACCGGGAGAAGCCCGTCCGGCGCACGGCGCGCTCAAAGTCCACGGGCGTCGCGGACGTCGGCAGCGTGACCAGATCCTCCAGCGGCACCATGATGTTTCCGGCCGTAAACGTGGAAAACTCCAGCGCGCCGTTGATCAGGCCCGTCTCGTCCGCCATCAGCCCGTGCCGGGTGGATTCCTGCACAATGGACTGCACTTCCTCCAGCGTGAAGGAGGAGGAGACCTCATCCTTGGCATCGATCCGCAGCAGCCCCAGGATGTGGTTGGCCATCCAGTTCAGCGCATGGATCACCGGCTTGACCAGCTTGCCGATGAACACCAGCGGCGGAGCCAGAAGGATGGCGGCCTTGTCCGCGGTGGAGACGGAAATATTCTTCGGCACCATTTCGCCAAAAGTCACGTGCAGGAAGGTCACCAGCGCCAACGCCACCACAAAAGCCACCGGACTGGACACGTCTTCCGGCAAGCCCAGCGCATGCAGCGGACCCGCCAGCAGGTGGTGGATCGCCGGCTCGGCGACGTTGAGGATCAGCAGCGAGCAGACGGTGATGCCCAACTGGGCGCAGGCCAGCATCAGCGAGACGTTTTCCATCGCGGCCAGCGTGGTCTTGGCCCGCGCCGAGCCGGCGTCGGCCCGCGGCTCTATCTGGCTGCGCCGCGCGGACATGATGGCAAACTCAGCCGCCACAAAGAAGGCGTTTCCCAGCAGCAGCACAACCAGCCAGAAGATTCCGGCCCAGTCGCTCATTCGGTGCCCCGTTCGCCGTCGGCCGCTGCAGGGGCGGGCAGGAAGCGGATCCTGTCAATCCGGCGCCCGTCCATACGCTCGACTTCCAGCGTGCCGCCGTCGATCTCCATCAGGTCCCCGACCAGAGGGATCCGGCCCAGCACGGCCATCATGAAGCCACCCACCGTCTCGTAGCTGGATTCATCCGGCACCGAGAGCCCCGGGATCTGCTCGCTGACCTCATCCGGGCGCATCAGGCCGGGGAAATACCATTCGCCGGTGGCACTTTGCAGCACACCTGGCTTGGTGCGGTCATGCTCATCCGAGACCTCGCCGACAATTTCCTCCACCAGGTCTTCCAGCGTCGTCACACCGGCGGTTCCGCCGTACTCATCCAGCACCACGGCCAGCTGCAGGTTGCCCTCGCGCAGCTCGGAGAGCAGGGAATCCAGGTGGATGGTTTCCGGCACCCGGAGCACATCTGTCATGATGGCGCCGGCCTGCAGCCCCGCACGCTTCGCGGCCGGGACCGCGATCGCCTTCTTCACATGCACCACACCGCGGATGTCATCGGGGGAATCGCCGATCACCGGAAAGCGGGAAAAGCCCGTCCGGCGCGCCGATTCCAGGATGTCCGCCACGGACTGCTCGGCCTCAATGGTCTCCACCCGAATCCGCGGAGTCATCACATCCGCCGCCGTCCGGCCGGAAAAACTCAGCGTCTTGGCCACGAAATTGGCGGTGCCCGCGTTCAGGGTGCCCATCGCGGCCGAACGCCGGACCAGCGAGGCAAGCTCCGCCGGCGTCCGGGCGCCGGAGATCTCCTCCTTGGCCTCCAGCCCGAAGATGTTCAGGACCTTGTTCGCGACCCCGTTCAGCAGCATGACGGCGGGCTTGAATATGGCCGTGAACACCAGCTGAGGCCGCGCCACGGCCTTGCCGATCTCGAATGAGAGCGAGATGGCCATGTTCTTGGGCACCAGCTCGCCGATCAGCATGGAAAGCAGGGTCGCAATGACCATCGCGGCGGTCAGCGCGACCGGCTGGACGACCGTAGCCGGAAGGCCGACGGCGGTCAGCGGCACAGCAAGCAGCGCGCCAACCGAAGGCTCCATCACGAAGCCCGTCAGCAGTGTGGTCAGGGTGATGCCCAGCTGGCAGCTGGAGAGCTGGGTGGAGAGCGATTTGAGGCAGCGCAACAGCGGCACCGCGGCGGTGTCACCGTTATCGACGGCGCGCTGGACCGTGGACTGGTCCAGCGCGACGAGCGAAAATTCGACGGCGACAAAGAAGCCGGTGCCCAGGATCAGCAGCAGGCTGACCCCCAGGAGGAGCCATTCCATCAGCGGAACACCGCCGGGGGCAGGCAAGTTGGTTTGTTACCTATATCCGCGCGTTCCGGCGGAGGGCGGTCGGCCGTGCCGGCGGCCTGAGTGGCAGTAGAAGGACGGTGGGCACGAGTGCGGGGTCTGCCGGCATTGCGCGTGTTCGAGGTACTGCGGCTCGAACCCGGGCGCCGGCCCCTAGAGTTACTGTCCATAGGGGCTCCAGTCTACAGGACAGGACTTCCGAGCCGGCCTCCGGGCGCCTCCGGGCGCCTCCGGGCGCCTCCGGGCCCGGCTCGGAACCTAGAGCCGGGTATCGAATGAATCGCAGAAGACATTCTCGTTGAATGTCCCCTGGAATTCGGACTTGCCCTGGATCTTCTCAATCGTCGCCCGGATGGCTTCCGGGGTTGCGGCGTGGGCATGGATGGCGGTTTTCACCATCGGCACGTCTATCAGGTGGTTCGGCTGGTTGAGCGAAACGAAGACGGTGGGCACCTCGGTGACGTACCACGGGATTTCGGCGGCCATCGGGGTCGACCACTTGATGCGGATGGCCGCTTCCTGGGCGAATCCCTTGACGTTGGCAAAGACAAAGGCCGCATCGTACTTCTGCGCGTAGTCCCCGGTCGCTTCCTCGGAGATGACGGACATGAAGTTCAAGCCGGTTTCGCCCTCCGCCTCGCGCTGGGATGCAGTCTTGAACAGATGCACCTCAAAGCCTGCATTTTCCAGTTCCTTCCGCACCGTATCCAGGTAGGCCAGCGGATCGGACCGCGTGAAGTCCGCGCCGCCCGAGATCCCGTACAGCCGGATGCGCTTGTGCGTCTGCGGGGTGATGGGCAGGTTGTTGACCGTGTCCTTGACCAGCGTCACGGTCTTGTCCGCAATGGCGGCCGCCACCGCCCGGTGCCGTTCGCAGCCCACCAGCGCCAGCGCTTCGGCAGGTGCGACGACGTCTGCCCGCGGGATCTTGTGCAGCCGCAGTGAAGCCTTCAGCGCCAGAATGCGCTGCAGGGCGTCATTGAGGCGCTGGTCCGTAACAACGCCGCTCATGTACCCATCCAGCATGTACTGGAAGTCCTCCTCCGGATTGCGGAAGAAGAGGAACATGTCGCAGCCGGCGGCAATGGTGGCCGGCACCAGGTCCCGCCGCCTCATGGCCTGGGTCAGGCCAATCATCTGCGAAGCGTCCGTGAGGATCAGTCCGTTGAAGCCCAGCTCGCCGCGCAGCAGGTCCTGCAGCAGTTCCGGCGCGAGCGTCGCCGGCAGAACGTCCCGGTCCGGCATGCCGGGACGGAACCGGCGGGAAAGCTCCGGGGCGCCAATGTGGCCGGCCATGATGGACTGCACGCCGTGGCCGATCATTTCCCGGTACACGCACCCGTAGGTGCGGTCCCATTCCTCATAGCCCAGCGTGTTGTAGGAGGTGACCACGTGCTGGTCCCGCTCGTCGATGCCGTCGCCCGGGAAGTGCTTGATGGCACAGACCATCCCGGACTCGCTGATGCCGTCGAAGTATTCCTTGGCCCGCTCGATCACCACCTCCGGGGTGTTGCCGAAAGACCGGGTGGAAATGACGGTGTTGCGCCAGTTGTAGTGGATGTCCACAATCGGGGCAAACGCCCAGTTACAGCCGATCGCCGTACATTCAAGGCCGGCCACCCGGCCCATGTCCCGGGCAATGCTCTTGTCCGGATGCGAGCCGGCCTGCAGGTGCGTGCAGACAAAGGTGCCGTCGTCGCAGCTGCCAAAGCCGCCCATCTCGGGGTTGGAGGCGACCGGCAGCGGGACTTTGGACTTGGACTGCGCGTACCGGATATGCTCCTGGACCGCCGCGGAAGGACCGGGCCGGTAGCGCATCCCGCCCACGTGATATTTCTCCAGCACCCCGTCCAGATACTCCGGGGAGAAATCGTTGTTGTGGTTAATGAACAGCTGGCCGATCTTTTCTTCCAGGCTCATCGATTCGATCGTCGACTTCACCCAGGCGACCGCTTCGTCGTCGAGGTTGAACGGCGCGGCCGTGAGGTCCACTCTGAACGGTCCCCTCCCCAGCGCCGGAGCGTGAGCCGGACCGGGCCGGACGGTTCCAAGTCCGGCCACGCCCTCTTGGACCACCTGCCCGACGGCGCTGGCAATATCAACGACGACGCCCGCCTCGTCAGTCCCGAGCGGCTCCAGAGTGGCCAGCTGGGAATCCAGCAGGGCCGCCGGCATGAAATGCCCGCTCCTGCCCTCCAGCCGGGCTTCGAGAACGGCCCGGGTTCCATTCAGAAGCAGGAACAGAGTGTCCAGAGCCTGCGCCCGGATGGCGTCCCGGTAGCTGCGCTTGAGCGCCGAACAGGCGATCACCAGGCCGGCAGGTCCGGCGGCGGTAAGCTCGCAGCCCACCCGAGCCAGCCACGGCCACCTGTCCTCATCATCCAGCGGGATGCCGGCGGCCATCTTCGCCACGTTCTCCACCGGGTGCAGGGAATCGCCGTCGATAAAGGGCACCTCCAGCTCGTGCGCCACCAGCGCACCGATGGTGGTTTTTCCACAGCCGGAGACGCCCATCACCACCACATGGCACTTGCCACCGGCCGGTTCGGGGGCCCCGTCCACGTCAAAAGGATCGCTGTACGTCACCAGTCATGCACCGTTCCGTCGGCGAGGCGGTTATAGGGCAGGTAGGCCTGCTGATACGGGAAGGACGCGGCAGCCTCCTCGTTGAGCTCGATGCCAAGACCCGGCTTGTCACCCGGGTGCAGGTAGCCGTCCGCGAACGTCATGGACTGTTCAAAGACGGTATTGGTCTTCTCACTGTGCTCCATATACTCCTGGATGCCGAAGTTGTGGATGGCCAGGCCCAGGTGGGTCTGCGCCGCGAGTCCCACCGGCGAAACATCGGTGGGGCCATGGAAGCCGGACTTGATCTGGTACTGCGCGGCGTAGTCCATCACCTTCTTCAGCGGTGAGATACCGCCGAAGTGGGTCGAGGCGGCGCGCACGTAGTCGATCAGCTGTTCCTTGATCAGGGTCTGGAAATCGAACACCGTGTTGAAGACCTCCCCGACCGCGAGTGGGGTGGTGGTGTGCTGGCGCACCAGGCGGAAGGCATCCTGGTTTTCCGCCGGGGTGCAGTCCTCCAGCCAGAACAGGTCATAGGGCTCCAGCGACTTGCCCAGCTTGGCCGCCTGGATCGGCGTCATCCGGTGGTGCCCGTCGTGGAGCAGCGGGATCTCCGGACCGAATTCGTTGCGCACGGCCTCGAAGACGGTGGGGACGTGCCGCAGATAGGCACGGGTGTCCCAGTCCTCCTCGGTGGGCTGGGCGCCGCGCCCGGCCGGCTCGTAGTCATAGCGCTCGCCGGTGGCCTGCGCCTGGGCGGCGACGCCATAGACTGACTTGATCCCCGGAACGGAGGTCTGGACCCGGATGGACTTGTACCCCTCCTCCAGATGCTGGCGGATGGAGTCGAAAAGTTCCGGAATGTCCCGACCGGAGGCGTGCCCATAGGTGCGCAGGGCCGTGCGGGACGCGCCGCCGAGCAGCTGGTACACCGGCAGTCCGGCCACCTTGCCCTTAATGTCCCACAGCGCCATGTCGACGGCGGCGATGGCCGCCATGGTGACCGGCCCGCGGCGCCAGTAGGCGCTGCGGTACAGGAACTGCCAGGTGTCCTCGATGCGGTGCGGATCCCGCCCGATCAGCAGCGGAACCACGTGTTCGCTCAGGTAGGTTGCAACGGCCAGTTCACGGCCGTTGAGTGTCGCATCGCCCAGGCCCGTGATGCCCTCGTCGGTCGTGATCTTCAGGGTCACGAAGTTCCGGGACGGGCTGGTGACGATCACGTCGGCGGCAGTGATTTTCATAGTTTTCCTTTCAACGGGGTGGAGGAGTTCAGGGTTGGG
>JBBRKU010000138.1:0-5967 GCA_038231735.1 Actinomycetales bacterium
AGCTGATCTGGAAGCGCACGGTTGCCTCCCAGATGGCGGATGCCAAGGGCTCGACGGCGACCATCCGGCTGGGTGCCGCCGTCCCCGGGGCGTCGGCATCCGGCGTAGTGGAGAGCCCCCGGGATGCGGAATTCTCCGTTTCCGGTACCGTGATCACCTTCCGCGGCTTCCTGGCCGCCTATGAGGAGGGCACCGACGAGGTCCGCGACGCCGAGGACACGGATGCGGACCGGCGTCTGCCCAATGTGAAGGAAAACGACGCCCTGCGCGCCGCGGACGTGGCCGCCCTGGGCCACGAGACCTCCCCGCCGCCGCGCTTTACCGAGGCCTCGCTGACCAAGGAGATGGAAGAGCGTGCCATCGGCCGCCCCTCCACCTACGCCTCGACGATCTCCACCATCATGGACCGTGGTTACGTCCGCAAGCAGGGCTCCGCACTGGTCCCCAGCTGGGTGGCGTTCTCCGTGGTCCGGCTGCTGGAGCGGCACTTCACCGAATACGTGGACTACAAGTTCACCGCCGGCATGGAGACCGGCCTGGACCGGATCGCCAAGGGCGAGGAGCAGGGGCCGGACTGGCTCAAGCACTTCTACTTCGGCGGCGACGACGACGACGGCCTGCTCAGCATCGTGAACAACCTGGGCGAGATCGACGCCCGGGAGATCAACTCGGTGCCGATTACGGACAGCATCACCTTGCGGGTGGGCAAGTTCGGCCCCTATCTGGAAAGCTCCGTCCCGACGCTGGACGAGGCGACCGGGGAGATCATCGAATCCGTCCGCGCCAACGTCCCGGATGATCTGGCCCCGGATGAGCTGACGGCCGAGAAGGCCATGGAACTGATGAACACGGCGGCCCCGGAAGAGCGCCAGCTGGGCATCGACCCGGCCACCGGTCGTCCGGTGGTGGCCAAGAACGGCCGCTACGGAGCCTATGTCACCGAGGTCATCCAGGAGCTCACCGAGGAAGAGCTGGCCAACCAGCCGGTGGAGTACTACAAGAACGGCAAGCCCAAACCGCCCAAGAAGCCGGTGAAGGCCAAGCCGCGGACCGGCTCGCTCTTCACCTCCATGACGGTGGAGTCCGTGACCCTGGATGAGGCACTGCAGCTGATGAGTCTGCCCAGGGTGCTCGGCGCGGAAGCGGACGGCAATGAGATCACCGTGCAGAACGGTCGCTTTGGCCCGTACCTGAAGAAGGGCACGGACTCGCGTTCGATCGGCACGGAAGAGGAAATCTTCACCATCACGCTGGAGCAGGCGCTGGAAATCTACTCCCAGCCCAAGCAGCGCGGCGCCCGCACAGCGGTGCCGCCGCTGGCCGAGTTCGGGGAGGACCCGGTTTCCGGCAAGCCGATCGTGGTGAAGGAGGGCCGCTTCGGTCCCTACATCACCGACGGTGTTACCAACATCACGGTTCCGCGCAGCACCTCGCTGGAGGAGCTGACCCGGGAAAACGCCGTCGAGCTGCTGGCCGAAAAGCGCGAAAAGGGTCCGGTCAAGCGCGCCACCAAGGCTCCGGTGCGGCGCAAGACGCCAGCCAAGAGGTAAATGTCGGCTTCGGGGAACACCGGCTTCCCGGTCCCGGCGCCGGGGGCGGATTCCGTCCCCGGCGCATAACGGGACATAATTGGCTCATGCGTCTTGGCGTCCTCGACATCGGTTCCAACACCGTTCACCTGCTCCTTGTCGACGCGCATCCCGGTGCGCGACCGGTTCCGTTTGCCTCGCACAAGCGGCCGTTGAGCCTGGTGCACTACCTTGACGACGGCGGCAACATCACCAACGCGGGGCAGCGCGAGCTGACCGATTTTGTGCTCGAGGCGCGGGAGTTCGCCGCCAAGCACGGCGCCCAGGACCTGCTGGCCTTCTGCACCTCGGCCATCCGAGAGGCCACGAACGGGGAGGCGGTGCTGGCGCAGATCCGGGAGGAAACCACCGTCTCCCCGCAGGAACTGTCCGGATCCGAAGAGGCCGCTATGACGTTCTTCGCGGTGCGGCGCTGGTACGGCTGGGGCGCTGGCACCATCCTGGATCTGGACATTGGCGGCGGCTCCTTTGAAATGGCCCTGGGCCCGGACGAGCTCCCGGAGGCCGCCAGCTCGGTCCCGCTCGGGGCCGGAAGGCTGACCCGGGACTGGCTGCCGCAGGATCCGCCCAGTGCCAAGAGCGTCAAGGAACTGCGCAAGTACATCCGGGCAACGCTGAAGGATCCGGTCAGGAAGTTCTCCACCTTCGGTCCGCCGAACCTGGTGACGGGATCCTCCAAGACCTTCCGCTCGCTGGCCCGGATCACCGGAGCCGCGCCCAGCGGCATGGGCCCCTACGTCAAGCGTCAGCTGCGGCTGTCCGATCTTGGCCTCTGGACGCAGCGGCTGTGCGCTATGTCCACGGCGGACCGGCTGCATCTGCCGGGGGTCTCGGAGACACGCGCCGGGCAGCTGCTGGCCGGCGCGCTGGTGGCGGAGGCCGCGCTGGAGCTGTTCAAGGTGCCCAGCCTGGAAATCTGTCCCTGGGCCCTGCGCGAAGGGCTGATCCTGCGCCGGCTGGATCAGCTGGTCTTCGATGGACCCCAGGCTTCGCCGTCGAAGTTCCTGGTGCCGGCGCAGGCCGACGCCAATGATGCCCATGCCGCCTAGGATTCCCGTTGCCCTCTCCAGCGCCTCGGTCTATCCGCTGAGCGTCCATGACGCTTTCGCCGTCGCCCAGGACCTGGGCTACGACGGCGTGGAGGTCATGGTGACCAACAACGCGACCAGCCAGGATGCGGACGCCCTGCTGACCCTGAGCGAGCGCTACAACCAGCCCATCCTGGCCATCCATGCCCCCACGCTGCTGCTCACCCAGCAGGTCTGGGGCAGTGCCTGGAACAAGATCCAGCGCTCGGCTGAGATGGCCGCGAAACTGGGGACCGACGTCGTCGTGGTCCACCCGCCGTTCCGCTGGCAGAACGGCTACGCGGAAACGTTTGCGCAGGGAGTGCGGGATATTGCCGACTCGTTCGGGATCCGGATCGCGGTGGAAAACATGTACCCGTGGCGGGTGCGCGGGCGCGAGGCGCTGGCCTATCTGCCGCATTGGGATCCCGTCGATCAGGATTACGACGACGTCACCTGGGACTTCTCGCACGCGGCGACGGCGGACGTCAGCAGCCTGGAGGCGGTCCGGCGCCTGGGCAGCCGGCTGCGGCACGTCCATCTGACCGACGGAACGGCGTCCGGCCGGGATGAGCACCTGATTCCGGGCTACGGCCAGCAGGAATGCGCCGAAGTGCTCCGGCATCTGGGCAGCAGCGGCTTCGACGGCGCGGTGGTGGCCGAAATTTCCACCCGGAAAGCGAAAGGTGCCGGCGAGCGGGAGGAGTGGTTGGGGGAAACACTCGCATTTGCTCGCCGACACCTTGGCCAGACCCCGTCGCAATGACGGGCTCCGTCCGGTTATCACTCGCACCTTTAGGAGGCAGTTAAGACTCTAGGGGCGGAAGTTGGGAGAAGACCCAAGATTTGCTGGGTGGGTGCTGGGAGTTTTTGGCCGACTGGGAAGCGGGCTGGTGGCCGGGAAAGCGGCATGCCGGCCGAGGAAAGCGGCCTTAACGAGAAAGCGCCGGAGAGCCTGGGGCCAATGGTTGGGGGGAAACACTGGCGGCTCTCCGGCGCTTTGATCGAATCCCGGAGAACCGGAGTCCGATCTTTAATCACTCGCACCTTTATGAGGTACTTAAAACTTTAAGTGCCATTGCTGGGTGTACCCTGCCATCTGGCTGGGAAACGTCTGGCAATCTGCCTGCGGTGTTCCGATGGCCCGTGAAAGGATAGAAACATGATCAGCAGAATTGCATTCCTTGGTTGTGGATCCATGGGCGAGGCGATCCTTGCCGGACTTCTTGCCTCCGGGCAGTCGCCGTCGGCCGTGGTGGCCACGGCCCGCCGCGCGGAGCGGGCGGATGAACTGGCCAGCCGGTACGGCATCACGGCGATTGCCGGGGCGGAGGAGCCGGAGGCCAACCGGCAGGCCGTGAAGGGTGCGGAAATTGTGCTCCTGGGCGTCAAGCCGGCCGGGATCGCCGATCTGTGCCGCGAAATTGCGCCGGTCCTGAGCCCTAAATCCATAGTGATCAGCGTGGCCGCGGCCGTCTCCCTGGCGCAGCTGGAGGCCGCCCTGCCCGAGGGCCAGCCGGTGATCCGCTCGATGCCCAACACCCCGCTGAAGGTGCGCCGCGGCGTCGTCGCCCTCTCCTCCGGAACCACGACGACGGCCGAGCAGCTGGCAATGGGGCATGAGGTCTTCACCGGCTCCGGCATCGTGCTGGATGTTCCCGAGGAGCAGCAGAACGCGGTCTCCGCGATCAGCGGCTCCGGGCCCGCCTATACCTTCTATCTGGCCGAAGCGATGGCCGCCGCCGCCCGGGACTTCGGCCTGGACGAGGACACCGCCCTGATCCTGGCCCGGGAAACGGTGGCCGGGGCGGGCCTGATGCTCTCCCAGCCCGGCGCCAACCCGACCGACCTGCGGCGCGCCGTGAGCAGCCCCAGCGGCACCACTGAACGCGCCATTGCCACCTTTGACGAGCGGGGCCTGCCGGCCATCATTTCCGCCGGCGCCCAGGCCGCGGCGGCGCGGGCCGCCGCCATGACGGAGGAGCTCGGCGCCGACTGACCGTGGGCGGCTGTCCTTGGCCGGCTGTCCTTGGGGCAACACGCCGTCAGGACATTCCGGTGACCCGCATGGTGATGTTCAGCCGGCCGGACGCGAGCCCGCATTCCGGGTTGGCTGTCCCGGGGTAGACCTTGGGAACCCCGTGGTAGGCCCGGCGCGAGGGGCCGCCGAAAACGAACAGGTCCCCGGAGGCCAGCCGGACGTCGGTGTAGGGTTTGGTGCGGTTTTCCGTGTTGCCGAAACGGAACAGGCAGTCGTCGCCGATGCTCAGCGACATGACCGGATCCGGGGCCTTCTCCTCCCTGTCCTGGTGCATGCCCATCCTGGCGCTGGAGTCGTAGAAGTTGATCAGGGCGGTGTCCGGCTTGTAGCCGTTCCCTGCGGCGGGGTCGCCATAGGCCTCGGCCAGCGCCCGGCGGCCCAGATCCGCCAGCCAGTCCGGGAACTCCGCCACCGCTGCGCCACCGGCATCATCGGCGGTGCGCGTGTATTTGTAGGGTTGCCAGTGCCAGCCCAGGCAGACCGTCCGGACGGACATCTGATGCCCGCCCGGTAGCGTGGCCGACCGGATGGGCACCGGTCCGGCGGCCCAGGAGCGGCAGGCCGCCACGAGGTGCCGCTGCTGCTCCACGCTGAGCCAGCTGGGGACGTGCACGGCACCGGGCGCGATTTCGCGCGGGCCCGGGGTGAACAGGGCGTCGGTCACGCTGCCGATTCCAGCCCCAGCAGAGCCGCCTTGGCCTCGGGACCGCCGACGTAGCCGCCCTGGCTGCCGTCGGAGCGGACCACACGATGGCAGGGTACGACGACGGGCAGCGGGTTCTTGGCGCAGGCGGTTCCCACCGCGCGCACGGCGTTGGGACGTCCGGCCAGTTGCGCGACGGCGGCATAGCTGGCGGTGGCGCCGTAACGGATTTCCGGCAGGTGGGCCAGGACCTCACGGCGGAAGCCCGAGGCCAGCCGGTAGTCCAGCGGAAGGTCGAAGACGGTACGCCGGCCTGCGAAGTAGTCCTCGATCTCCCGGGCCGCCCGGTCCAGCCGGGCCGGCGCCAGCAGGACCCGGGGACTGATTTTGGCCGCCAGCTCCTGCAGGACCGCCTGGTGGCCCTCGCGGGCATAGGCCACGCGGACCAGCCCCATCTCCGTGGCGGCCAGCAGCAGCGGACCGACGGGGGTGTCCAGGGTCCGGTAGGCGACGTCAAGGATGCCTTCTGCCGCCGCGGCGGCCGCCAGCCTGGCGCGCAGCCGGCCGATCGCTTCGGGATCCGCAACCAGGAGCGCGCGGAGGTCTGCGGCGGGGCCATCCGGCACC
>JBBRKU010000139.1:0-5962 GCA_038231735.1 Actinomycetales bacterium
CGGCGTCACCCGCACGTTCCAGAACCTCCGGCTGTTCCCGGACCTGACCGTTCTGGACAACGTGCGCGGTGGCATGCATCTGTACGGCGGGCAGAATTTCCTGGACGCCATTTTCCACACCCCGCGCTACCGGCGCAGTGAACAGTACCTGACCGAGGAGGCGCACCACTGGCTGGACTTCGTCGGGTTCAAAGGTGCCCGCGGCATCCCGGTCCGCAACCTTGCCTACGGGCAGCAGCGCCAGGTGGAGATGGCCCGCGCCATGGCCCGCAAGGCCAAGCTGGTCCTCCTCGATGAACCCGGCGCCGGGCTGAACCACTCGGAGAAAATGGAGCTGCTGGAACTGTGCCGGCGAATCCGGGACCTGGGGACCGCCGTCGTCCTCATTGAGCACGACATGACCGTGGTCATGGAAGTCTCCGAACGCGTGGTGGTGATGAACTTCGGCAAGGAAATCGCGGAGGGCACACCGGCCGAGATCAAGTCCAACCCCGCCGTGATCGAGGCCTACCTGGGCCGCGACGAGGAAGCCGAGCGGACCGAACTCACCGCGGCGCGGCTTCAGGAGGCGCAGGCCGAGGCCTCGCTGGCGGCCGATGCGGGGACCGCCGCCACCGCGGCTGCCAACGCAGCGAATAAGGGAGGCCAAAGCTGATGGCAATGCTTCAGATGGAAGGCGTGGAAGTCTTCTACGGCAAAATCCAGGCGCTGCGCGGAATCGACGTGGCGGTCGAAGAGGGTGAGATCGTTTCCCTGCTGGGCAACAACGGCGCGGGAAAGAGCACCACCCTTTCGACCGCGTCGGCACTGGTGCGCACCCACGCCGGCCGGGTGAGCTTCGACGGCAAGGACATTACGAAGGCCAACCCGTGGGACGTGGTGAAGAGCGGGCTGATCCACGTACCGGAAGGTCGGCGGATCTTCTCCACCCTGTCCGTGCTGGAGAACCTGCAGCTGGGCGGTTACATGGTCAAGGACCGCAACGTCGTGGCACGACGGATCGAGAAGGTCTACGAGCTGCTGCCGCTGCTGGCCGAGCGCCGCAGCCAGCAGGGGGGCACCCTGTCCGGCGGTGAGCAGCAGATGCTCGCCATCGGGCGGGCGCTGATCGCGGGACCGCGGATGCTTATGCTGGACGAACCGTCCATGGGGCTGGCGCCGCTGATCGTTGCCCAGGTCATGCAGGTGATCCAGGAAGTGAACCAGCAGGGGACCACGGTGCTCCTGGTGGAGCAGAACGCCCGGGCGGCACTGAAGATCACCCACCGCGGATACGTGCTGGAGAACGGTTCCACCACCATGACCGGCAGCGCCGCCGAACTCATGACGGATTCGCGCATCGTGGAGGCCTACCTGGGCGCGTGAGCGGGCGGACTTCCGGACTGCTATTGAGAGGACATGATGGGCATTGCCGACTGGAGCATTTCCACTATCGACTACCACACAGCGGGGGAGCCGTTCCGGATCGTCCCGGAACTTCCTTTTGCGATACCGGGTTCCACCGTGCTGGAGCGCCGGCAGAACGCGGCCACCGGAGAGGCGGACATGTTGCGCCGGCTGCTGGTGAACGAGCCGCGGGGGCATGCGGATATGTACGGAGGGTTTGTGGTCCCGCCCGACGACGACGGCGCCCACCTGGGCGTGCTGTTCTGGCACAAGGACGGTTTTTCCACCGCCTGCGGCCACGGCACGATCGCCCTCGGGGCGTGGGCGGTGCGCAGCGGACTGGTTCCGGCCGAACCGGACGGTGTGACCGACGTCGTGATTGATGTTCCGTCCGGGCGCGTGGTGGCAAGAGTGCTGATGGCCGGAGGCGAACCGGTGTCCGTGACATTCCGGAATGTGCCGGCCCGGGTCGCGGCGCGGGACATTGCCGCCAACACGGACTACGGCACCGTGGCGGTGGACGTGCTGTGGGGCGGCGCACTGTATGCCTCCGTGGCCGCCGCCGACCTGGGACTGCGGGTGGCGGGCGCAGACCTCAACGCCCTGATCGACGCCGGTCGGCAGATCAAGGCCGCGCTCGCGGACCATCCGGTGGCGCGCCATCCGGAGGACCCCCGGCTGGACGGCATCTACGGCACCATCATCTTCGAGGACGTGCACCCGGTCGTTGAGGACGTGCACCCGGTCGTTGAGGACGCGGACGCCGCCTTTGAGGACGTACACGCTGACGGGCACCCCGCCGCACCACCGGATGGCCCCTACGGCTCTCTGGCCCAGCGCAATGTCACTATCTTTGCCGATGGCCAGGTGGACCGTTCGCCGTGCGGCTCGGGCACCTCGGCCCGGGTTGCGGCACTGGATTCCTCCGGCCGGCTGGCCCCCGGCCAGACCCTGCACCATTTCTCCATCATTGACACGCACTTCACCGGCACCGTTGCCGAACGCGCCGTGGATGGGGTCGTCGTCGACGTTGTCGGAACTGCTTACCCTGTGGGTGAGAGCCGCTTCTTCCTCGATCCTGACGACCGGCTCGGGCTGGGATTCGTCCTGCGGTGAGAGGCTCTCGACAGACTTAGTAACATGTGACATTGTACTGATTAGGGAAGTAGCCCTCTTGAACCTAGGAGATTGACATGACTGCACAGACCAAGCCGTGGCACGGCGTCCACGTCGCCACCGCACTGCCCTTCAACGATGACCTCACGGTGGATTTTGAGGCCTTCGGCGAACATGTCGCCTGGCTTGCCGCCAACGGGTGCAGCGGCGTCTGCCCCAACGGTTCGCTGGGGGAATACCAGACGCTTACGGACGCCGAGCGGGCCAAAGTGGTCGAGACCGCCGTCGCGGCCAGCCCGGCGGGCTTCACCGTCATGCCGGGCGTCGCCGCCTACGGCTCGGCGGATGCGCGCAAGTGGGCGCAACAGGCCAAGGATGCCGGGGCCCAATGCGTGCTGCTGCTCCCGCCGAACACTTACCGTGCGGATGAAGAAACTGTGATGGAGCACTACCGCGAGGTGGCCAAGGTCGGCCTGCCTGTCGTGGCGTACAACAACCCGTATGACACGAAGGTGGATCTCACCCCGGCCCTGCTGGCCCGGCTGCACAGCGAAGGCCTGATTGTGGCCGTCAAGGAATTCACCGGCGACGTCCGCCGGGCCTACGAGATTGCTGAGCTGGCCCCCGAGCTGGACCTGCTGGTCGGCTCCGACGACGTTCTGCTGGAGCTCGGGATTGCCGGCGCGGTGGGCTGGATTGCCGGCTACCCCAACGCCATCCCCACCAGCACGGTGGAACTGTACAACCTGGTGACCTCCGGCAACATGGAGGACATTGCCAAGGCATTGCCGATGTACCGGGATCTGCATTCGCTGCTGCGTTGGGATTCGAAGACCGAATTCGTGCAGTCGATCAAGCTCTCCATGGATGTTGCCGGCCGCAAGGGCGGCATCTGCAGGCCACCGCGGTTTGCGCTCCCCACCGAAGTTGCGGCCCAGATCACCAAGGACACCGAAGCCGTTTTGGGCAAGGGCTACAAATAGCCAAAACCGGCTCCTCCTAGCTAAGGATTAACACCATGCGGTCCAAAAGAGTGTTCCATGCCGTCGATTCACATACTGAAGGCATGCCCACTCGCGTGATTACCGGTGGCGTCGGGACGATCCCCGGCGCCACCATGGCGGAGCGCCGCCAGTGGTTCATCGACAACGACGACGACGTACGCACCTTGCTGATGTTCGAACCCCGTGGTCACGCCTCCATGAGCGGGGCCATCCTGCAGCCGCCCACCCGTCCCGATGCGGACTTTGGCGTCCTCTTCATTGAGGTTTCCGGGCTGTTGCCGATGTGCGGACACGGAACGATAGGGGTTGCCACCGTGCTGGTGGAGACCGGCATGGTGGAAGTCCGGGAGCCCGTGACCACCATCCGCCTGGACACCCCCGCCGGCCTGGTTATTGCAGAGGTGGCCGTGGAGAACGGGGCGGCCAAGTCGGTGACCATCCGCAATGTCCCCTCCTTTGTGCTGGCACTGGACCAGCTGGTGCAGGTCGAGGGATTCGGCGAGGTCCGCTACGACATGGCCTTCGGCGGCAACTTCTACGCCGTCGTCGAGCTGGACAGCCTGGGCCTGCCCTTCGACCGTGCCGCCAAGGATGAGCTGCTCGCAGCCGGGCTAAAGATCATGGATGCCATCAACGTCCAGAACCTGCCGCGGCATCCGGAACGGGCGGACATTGCGGGTTGCCACCACGTCTACCTCAAGGCACCCGGATCCACGGCCGCGTATTCCCGGCATGCGATGGCCATTTACCCCGGCTGGTTCGACCGGTCACCCTGCGGGACGGGGACAAGCGCAAGGATGGCGCAACTGCACGCCCGGGGAGAGCTCGGGCTCAACCAGGACTTTATCAACGAGTCCTTCATCGGGACCCAATTCACCGGCCGGCTGGTGGAGGAAACCACCGTCGGCGGGCTTCCCGCCGTGGTGCCCACCATCAGGGGCAGAGCGTGGGTGACGGGCACCGCCCAGTACCACCTGGACCCGGACGATCCGTTCCCCGCCGGATTCCTCCTGTGAGCTCCGTCGTTCCCATCGGCGGCCCAGCCGTAACTGCCGTCGTTGCCGCGGGCTTCCCGCTGTGAGTGCCGGGGTCGCGGCAGGAGAGGCCGCGCTGGAGCTCAACGATCGCGACCAGGCGATGCTCAGCGGCAGGCAAGGGCCGGGAACGGCCATGGCCATGCGCATGATCGTGGCCCTGGCAGCCGTGCAGGGTGCGCGCAGACTGATCGATATTGCCTCGGCGCACATCGACGGCTGTCTCTACCACGGCGAGGCCGGACTGGACTTCGCCGAGAAGCTGGTGGAACTGGGCGCCAGCGTGTCCGTGCCCACCACGCTGAATGTCAGCTCGCTGGACCTGATGCACCCCGGAATTGTCCGCCTTCCGGCGGCCGAGGCAGCCGCGGCGCGCCGGCTGATGGACGCATATACGGCGCTCGGGGCCCGGGCCACCTGGACCTGCGCGCCGTACCAGCTGGCCGGGCGGCCGGAACGCGGAACGGACATCGCCTGGGCGGAATCCAACGCCATCGTTTTTGCCAACTCCGTGCTGGGAGCGCGCACCGAACGCTACGGGGACTTCGTGGACGTCTGCGCGGCCATCACTGGGAGGGTTCCGGAGGCCGGGCTGCATCTGCCCGAGCACCGGGTCCCGACGCTGGAGTTGGATTGCTCTTCGCTGCCGGACCGGGTGCTGGACCACGATGCCGCCTGGGCCGCCCTGGGGCACGCCGTCGGACGGCAGGTTGGCGGCGGAATTCCACTCCTGA
Organism: Actinomycetales bacterium; assembly: GCA_038231735.1. Classification (GTDB taxonomy): domain Bacteria; phylum Actinomycetota; class Actinomycetes; order Actinomycetales; family Micrococcaceae; genus Arthrobacter_M. The sequence goes on from JBBRKU010000139.1 coordinate 5,275, forward strand.
CCGGGATCAACCCCGCGCTGGCTGACGAGGACCGGCTGAAGGCGCTGGGCGCCGCTGCCGCCTCGGCCGGCGGGGTTGCACTCTTCCACGTGGAGAATGTCACCCCGGAGGCCTGCGCCGGATCCGCGGGCCGTCCCGGCGGACTGCCGCGCGCTGAGGTCAGTGCGGCGATGCTGCGCGCCGCGCGCGATGAATTGACGACGGCGGCCACAGCGGGGCCGCTGGATGCCGTCTCGCTGGGCACCCCGCACTTTTCACTGAATGAATTCGCCAACCTGGCCGAAGAACTTGCGCACCGCCCGCCCTTCGACCCCCGCTGCAAGGTCTGGGTTTCGACCTCGCGGGAGGTCCTGGCTCAGGCCCGCGAACGCGGGTTCGCTCAGCTCTGTGAAGACCGCGGGGCGGTCATCGTGGTGGACACCTGCACCTACATCACGCCGATTCTGGGCCCGGAGATCCGCAATGCCATGACCACGTCCGGGAAATGGGCCTGGTATGCGCCGGCCAACCTGGGCATCGAGGTGGTCTTTGGCACGCTGGCCGAATGCTTGGCGTCCGCGTGTGCTGGGGAGGTGATCCGGGATGAGTCAGCCTGGCAGTGATCCGGGTTGGACCATCGGTGGTGCCGGCGCGGCGGTCCGGACCATCACGGCCCGGACCCTGTGCCCGGGGGAGGGCAACGGGCGCC
>JBBRKU010000140.1:0-5938 GCA_038231735.1 Actinomycetales bacterium
CCCGGGCCCATCACCTCGGAGAGGCCGTAAATGTCGCAGGCGTCCAGGTCCAGGCCCACCTCCAGCTCGTGGCGCATTTCCTCGGTCCACGGCTCCGCGCCGCAGATGGCGAACTTGAGCGAGGACTTTCGCGGGTCCAGCCCCATGTGGGTCATGGCATCCATGATGGTCAGCAGGTACGAGGGCGTACACATGATGACGTCCGGCTCAAAGTCCTGGATCAGCTGGATCTGCTTTTCCGTCTGTCCGCCGGACATCGGGATCACCGTGGTGCCCAGCGCCTCGGCCCCGTAGTGGGCGCCCAAGCCGCCGGTGAAAAGCCCGTAGCCGTAGGCCACATGCACCTTGTGCCCCGGGCGGACCCCCGAGGCGCGCATCGAGCGGGCCACCAGGGACGCCCAGACATCGAGGTCGTTCTTGGTGTAGCCGACGACGGTGGGCCGGCCGGTGGTGCCGGAGCTGGCGTGGATCCGGGCCACCTCATTCTGCGGCACGGCGAACATGCCGAAGGGGTATTCGGAGCGCAGGTCTTCCTTGGTGGTGTACGGGAACTTGGCCAGATCGGCAAGCTCGCGCAGGTCGTCCGGGTGGACCCCCGCCGCGTCAAACTTGCGCTTGTACAGCGGGACGCGCTCGTAGGCGTAGGCCAACGTATGCTTCAGGCGGGTGAGCTGGAGGGCCTCCAGTTCGTCCCGGCTCATGGTTTCGGCCGGGTCCAACTGGGAGGGATTGAGTACTGCGGAGTCGGTCATCGGTGACGGACCTCTCTGGTTCTTATGGGGGTGGCGGGGCCGGCGGGAGTGCGGCTAGCTCTTGTTCGGGATGGTCCGGCTGCGGCCGCGGAATTCGGCGAGGATCTCCTGGTCTTCCGGATCGCCAGCGAAGACCTGGACATCGTAGATGCCGCTGCGGCCCTGGTTGCTGCGGCGGTTGGCGACGGCGGTGATCAGCTGACCCTCTCGGCTCGGCCTGAGGAAATTCACGTCCACGCCGGCGGCCACCGTAACTGTACTGCCGTCGCCGTCGGCCGGGTTGCAGGCCAGGGCGAAGGCGGAGTCGGCAAAGGCGAAGATCATTCCGCCGTGCGCGATGCCGAAGCCGTTCATCATTTCGCGGCGCAGCGTCATCTGGATGGCGGCGTGGCCGTCGTCGAGCTTGAGGACCTCAATCCCCAGCCATTCGGAGGCGTAGTCGCCCACCAGCATGGGATGAGCGGTGCCCGCTCCGGTTGTTGCCATGTGGCACCTCTCACTTTCCTTACCGAATGTTCATTAGGTAATACCCAGCGGAGGGGTGCTGTCAAGCTCAAACCGGACCCAAACCGGTCTCAAACCGGATCGAGTGGGCACTTGGTGCCCGATACAGGGCTGTATCGGGCACCAAGTGCCCACTCGATCCCGGGTTTGGATTCAGGCGTGGGTCAGTGCAGTCCGCTGGCGCCGAGGGCGTCGGCCAGGAACGCGTAGTCCCATGCCCGGGTCTTCCATCCCTCGTAGCGGCCCGATGCCCCGCCGTGGCCGCCGTCCATCTCGATCTTCATCACGATCGGTTCGCTGCCGGTGGTCGTTTCGCGCAGCGCCTGCACCCATTTGGCCGGCTCCACATACAGCACGCGGGTGTCATTGAAGCTTGTCACGGCGGCAATCTTGGGGTAGGCCGCGGGCCGGATGTTCTCATACGGGGTGTACTCCTTCATGTATCGGTACACGTCCGCGTCCGTGATCGGGTTGCCCCACTCCTCCCACTCCAGTGCTGAGAGTGGCAGCTCCGGATCCAGGATGGTGGTCAGCGCGTCCACAAACGGAACCTGGGCGACGACGGCGGCATACTTTTCCGGGGCCAGGTTGGCTACCGCCCCCATCAGCAGGCCGCCAGCGGAACCGCCCAGCGCACCGATCCGGGCCGGATCCACCCAGCCCGAGGCGGCGAGCCAGTCGGTGGCGTCCACGAAGTCGGTGAAGGTGTTCTTCTTGAGCAGCTTCTTGCCCGCGTCGTACCAGGGCCGGCCCATCTCGCCGCCGCCTCGGACGTGGGCGATCACGAAGACGATGCCGCGGTCCAGCAGGGACAGCCGAGGGATGGAAAAGCCCGGATCCATGCTGACCTCGTAGCTGCCGTAGCCGTAGATCACTCCCGCGCTGGAGCCGTCGCGCTGAAGATCGGCGCGCCGGATCACGGAGAGCGGGATCCGGGTGCCGTCCGCCGCCGTTGCCCACTCGCGTTCGGCGACATAGTCGGTAGGCGAGTAACCGCCCAGCACCGGGGATTCCTTGCGCAGCAGCAGCGCCCCGTATTTGTCTGGGCCGAGCGGTAGAACGTAGTCGTAGATCCGCGGCGGAGTCAGATAGGAGGTGTAGCCGAGCCGGATCACCGGCGCCTCATAATCGGTACCACCCATATTGGCGGTGTACAGCTCCTCATCGAAGGCCGGTTCCACCGCGGCAACCTGCGACGGGGTTCCCAATCCCGCCAGCGCGATCACCTGGATCCGCTCGATCGTGTCTTTCCGAACGGACAGGACCAGATGGGTTTTGGTGACCGTCGCGCCGTTGACGCGGACGCCGTCGTCGTGCCCCACCACCGTGAGCCAGTGCTGGTCTGCGACCGGCTTGCCCAGCTCCTCTGCGTCCAGCAGCGACACCATGGAGTTGACCGCATCCTTGTTGTGCGTCAGCAGGATCTTCTCCACCCCGTCCAACAGGAAGGGCTCCGCCTCGTACAGAATGCGTTCATCCCGGGGAAGGACGGTCCGCAGCCCGGCCGCCTGATCCTCAAAGCTCAGGTACCGGGTTTCGCTGTACTCCGCGCAGCCGATGCTCAGCACCAGGGACCGGCGGTCAGCGGAGAGCTCGAAACCGGTCCACATCGCCACGTCGTCCTCCTGGTAGAGGACGGAGTCCTCGGAGACAGGCGTCCCGAGGCGGTGGGACTTGACCTGGTACGGCCGCCAGGAATCGTCCACGACCGTGTAGAACAGCTGGCTGCCGTCCGGGGAGAAGGCCAGGCCATAGAAGATGTTGTCAATGACGTCCGGGAGGAGTTCGCCGGTGCGCAGGTCCTTGATCCGGGCGGTGAACCGCTCGTCACCGGCGTTGTCAACGGCGTAGGCGTAGAGGTTGCCGTCCCGGGTCACGGCGGCGCCGCCGATGGAGAAGAAGGGCTTGCCCTCGGCCTCCGTGTTGCCATCAAGAAGGACATGTTCGCCCGGAACCGGCACGCCGGCCTCGACGACGGGAGGAGTCCAGTCCGCGACTGGATCGCCCGTCTGCGCCGCTGCCACCCGGCACTGGATGCCGTACGCCCTGCCCTCCTCCATCCGCGAGTAGTACCACCAGTCGTCCTTGCGGTTGGGTACGGAAAGGTCCGTCTCCTGGGTCCGGTTCTTGATTTCGTTGAAGATGTCCTGGCGCAGCTGCTCCTGGTGCGCGGTGACTGCGTCGGTGTAGGCCTGCTCCGCCTCCAGATGCGCCTTCACCTCCGGGTTTTCCTTGTCCCGGAGCCACTCGTAGTTGTCCGTGAAGCTGTCCCCGTGATTCGTGCGGGTTGTCGGCACCTTTTTGGCTACCGGCGCGGCGGGCGCGAGGGCGGCAGAATGCCCGACGGCGGCAGGATGCCCAGCGCTGGCAGCGGGTGCGGGGGTTTCCCGGGGGGCAGAATCGGCAGTTTCAGTCATGTCTGCCACTCTATATATCCAAATATAGCCCCGCTCGTGTTTTCCCAGGCAACGTCCTCTGAGTTCTGACCATGATTGCCGGAATCGAGGCAAGATTTCCCGGCGTGTCTGGCCAACTGCCGGAGTGTCGCCGTGAAAGGTGGTCAGATCTTGCGGGATACCCGTCTCTGGGCCCGCACAAGGGACACAGTGCGGTTGACGCAGCTCACACCGCCCGGATATCCTGAACGAACGGTCGGTAAATAATTGAGGAGTGATCATGGCGCAGAATCTGCAGGCTGTTGGCCCGGACCAGTCAGCCCCGGACCAGTCAGGTGCTGTCCCGTCGGGCGCAGTCCGGTCAGGCACCCGGTCAGGCGCCCAGGCGGATCCCGACGGCGCCGGGGCGGCCTACTTTGACCGGATTATGGCCCAGGACTCCCGGATTGAACCCAAGGACTGGATGCCGGACGCCTACAGGCGGACCTTGGTCCGGCAGATCTCCCAGCATGCGCATTCCGAAATCATCGGCATGCAGCCGGAAGCGAACTGGATCACCCGTGCCCCGAGCCTGAAGCGCAAGGCGATCCTGATGGCCAAGGTCCAGGATGAGGCTGGCCACGGGTTGTACCTCTACTCGGCCGCGGAAACGCTCGGAACCGGTCGGGACGAGATGATGGACCAGCTGATCACCGGCAAGGCGCGCTACTCCAGCATCTTCAACTACCCAGCCGTCTCTTGGGCGGATATGGGTGCAATCGGCTGGCTGGTGGATGGGGCCGCGATCTGCAACCAGGTACCGCTCTGCCGTGCCTCCTACGGACCCTACGGACGCGCGATGGTGCGCGTCTGCAAGGAGGAATCCTTCCACCAGCGGCAGGGATTCGAGATCCTGCTCGAGCTCTCCAACGGCACTCCCGCACAAAAGCAGATGGCCCAGGAAGCGGTTAACCGCTGGTACGCCCCGTCGCTGATGATGTTCGGTCCGCCGGATGACGACTCGCCCAACTCCCGGCAGTCGATGGCCTGGAACATCAAGCGCTTCAGCAATGATGAGCTGCGCTCGCGCTTCGTGGGCATGATGGTGGAGCAGGTCAGGGTGCTGGGACTGACCCTGCCGGATCCGGACGTGCGCTTCAACGAGGAAACCAAGAAATGGGAGCACGGCCCGTTGGACTGGAATGAGTTCAAGGAAGTCCTGGCCGGCCGAGGCCCCTGCAATGCGCAGCGGATGGAACGCCGCCGCGAGGCGCACGAAAACGGCGCATGGGTCCGCGAAGCCGCGGCCGCCTACGCACACAAGATGGCACAGAAAGAGGTCGCGGCATGACCCCCACCGGCCCCCAGCCCTCGCCAGCTCAGGCCGGGGCCCTCGCCGGCGTGGGCCCATCCACCGAAACGGAACACAAAACGGCCGCCTGGCCGCTGTGGGAGGTATTCGTCCGCTCCAGCCGCGGGCTTTCGCACGTGCACGCGGGTTCCCTGCATGCGCCGGACGCGGCCATGGCGCTGCGCAACGCCCGCGACCTGTACACCCGCCGGAACGAGGGCGTGTCCATCTGGGTTGTCCCGGCGGACGCCATCGCGGCCAGCGACCCGGATGCCAAGGGCTCCTTCTTCGAGTCACCGCAGGGCAAGGACTACCGGCACGCCACCTACTACGTGAAGAGCGAAGGGGTGAAGCACCTGTGATTCCCACCGGCTCCCACAGCTCGCAAGCTCGCAGCGGGTCCCTCGCCGGCGTGGGCCCAGCCCCAGCAAGTGACGACTTCGGCAGCGATGGCCACGGCTCCATTTCCGTCGGCGTGCACGGCGCGGGCGCCAGCGGCGACGGCGCCGCAACCGCCACGCGCATCACCCCCGGAAACGCCCTGCGTCCCGAGGACATCGCCTTGGAGGTGCGGCGCGGCACGGCGAAACCATCCGAGGACGTCGCCGAATTCGCGCTGCGGCTGGGTGATGACGCGCTGATTCTGGCGCAGCGGCTGGGCCATTGGATTTCGCGCGCCGCCGAGCTGGAAGAGGACGTGGCGCTGGGCAACATTGCGCTGGACCAGCTGGGTCACGCGCGATCCTTCCTGACCTACGCCGGCGCGGCCTGGGGCAAGAGCGAGGATGAGCTGGCCTATTTCCGCCGCGAACCCGACTTCCGTTCGGCGCACCTCTTTGAACAGCCCAACGGTGATTTCGCCGTCACCATTGCCCGCCAGTTCATCGTTTCCTACTACCAGTTCGAGCTGTACCGCCGGCTGACCGCCTGCACGGACGCCACGCTGGCCGCGATCG
>JBBRKU010000141.1:0-5922 GCA_038231735.1 Actinomycetales bacterium
CCGATTTGCACTCCGCAACGGATTAGGGCGCACGAGGGTTCCCCGAAACCGCTCACCAGCCACTGACGCACCTTCAGCCACAGCATCTGTTGCACAGTGCAAAGCTGGGGCCAAGACTCTCGGCCGCGGAGGGCGCCGTCGGCCGCTTAAACCCCGACGGCGGCCCTCGCACCAATGTCAGGTGCGGGAGCCGCCGTCGGGGCGTCCGGTCAACAGCCGGACTTGATAGACGCTATCTGGCCGCAGCCACGGTTTCCGGCACGCCCTCAAGCGGAACCTCGGTGGCGATGGCGCCGGCAACGCGCTGGTCCCAGACCAGCCACAAAACGTTCGTGGACCGGTACAGTGCCGCAGGTGACGGTGTGAAAGGGCTTCCCAGAATCCCGGTATGTTTCCCGGATGGTCCCCGCTAAATTGCCTGTTAGGCAACATGTGTTGCTCTGTAGGCTAAACTGTGAGCAGGCTTACACTCAAGCTTCGCGGACGCACTACGCTGTGTTGAGCCGCGCACTGACGGGTCGCGGATGGAAGGTTGGTCAATGAAAGCATTGCCGGTTGAGCCGAGCACCGCCCCCGTGGCGATCGGTTCGCGCATCCGCGCCGCCCGCCAGGCCCAGCGCCTGACCATTGAACACGTCGCGGACGCGACGGGCCTGACCAAGGGCTTCCTCAGCCGGGTGGAGCGGGACCTGACCTCGCCCAGCGTCGCCTCGCTGGTGACACTGTGCCAGGTGCTGTCCATTTCCGTCGGCGACCTGTTCACGGTGCCGGAAACGCACCTGACCAGGCGCGACGACGGTCCCCGGATTTCCCTCGGCGGGGAGGGAATCGTGGAGCGGCTGTTGACGGCGCGCTCCGAGCGCCGGCTGCAGATCATCCAGGCGGAGATCGGGCCGCACGGCCGCGGCGAATCCGAGCTGTACGCCGTTGATTGCGAGGTGGATGTGCTGCATATTGTCAGCGGCCGCCTCACGCTGATCATGACCAATGAATCCTTCGATCTGCAAACGGGGGACACGCTGTCGTTTCCCGGCCGCGAGCCGCACAGCTGGATCAACCGCTCACACGAGCCGGTGCAAGCGCTCTGGATCCTGGTCCCGGCCGCCACGGGCAAGTAGCCGCAGAACTCGCAGAGCCACAGGACCGGCGACTGCCGCAGAAACCGCAACTGCCCCGCAGTAGGTGCACCAAAAAGCGGGTTTTCGGGCACTTACTGCGGGGCAGTTGGGAACCGGGGGGATTCAGCCCACGTGCACCCAGGGCCGCTTGGTCAGATCCGGCTCCGCCTCGCGCAGCACCTCACGGGTCACCGGCGCAATCTCGCCCTCGCCGAAGAAGAGGAACTTCAGCAGATTGGTGATCGGGTTCCCCTCCGTCCAGCGGAAGTAGATGTGCGGCATCAGGCCCGTCACATCGCGCAGGTGCAGCAGTACGGCGGCGATCGTGTTGGGCACGTTGGAGCTGTGCACCTGCAGGATCTTGTAGCCGTGCCGCTGGATGCCGCGGACCTCCAGCGCCATCTCGAAGTCCGAGGAGTCATCCACAATCACCTCCATGAACAGCACCTCTCCGGTGTCCGGAAGGTTGCTGGTGCTGGTGGCATGCTCAAGCTTGTGCCGGTTCGCCGCGGCACTGAGCTTGCGTGGCTCGTGCGCGATGATGCTGATGGGCCCCTCATCATTGGCGGCGGCGAACTCCAGCGCGCGCGGATCCATCCGGATGTGCGTGGCGCGCAGTTCAAAGGAGCGCCGGACGCGGGAGAGGAAGCTGACCACCAGGATGGCCAGGATGAACAGCCCGGCGATCTTCAGACCGTCCGGGCGCTCAATGGAGTTGGCCACGGTGGTGTAGCAGAAGACCACCGAGACCACGCCGAAGCCGATGGTCTGGCCCCGCTGGTTCTTGCGCTTGGCGGAGAGTGTTACGGCGATCGAGGCGGAGGTGATTAGAACGAGCACCCCGGTGGCGTAGGCGCCGCCCTGGGCATTGACGTCCGCGTTGAAGACGATGGTGATCAGGAAACCGATCAGCGTGAAGACCAGCACCAGTGGCCGCAGCGCTCGTGCCCAGGCCGGGGCCATGCCAAAGCGCGGCAGATAGCGTGGCACCAGGTTCAGCAGTCCGGCCATCGCGGAGGCGCCGGCGAACCAGAGGATCGCGATAGTGCTCAGGTCGTACGCGGTGCCGAACCCGTCGCCCAGCAGCTGGTGGGCCAGATACGCCAGCGCACGCCCGTCCGCCTTGCCGCCGGAGGCGAATTCCCGGGCCGGGATCAGGATGGTCGTGGCCAGGCTGGAGGTGATCAGAAAACAGCTCATGATGACGGCGGCGGTGGTCAGCAGCTTGTGCGCGCCCCTGATGCGCCCCGCCGGATCGGCCTCCGTGTCATCCTCGTGGCCGCGGATCTGCGGCATCACCGCCACACCGGTCTCAAATCCGGACAGGCCCAATGCCAGCCGCGGAAAAACCAGCAGCGCCACGGCGATGATCATCACCGGATTCCCGTGCTGGGTGGTCAGGGCGGTCCACCAGTCGCCCACCTGGAGCGGACTGGCCATGGCCCGGAAAAGGGCGACGACGACGACCACCAGATTCAGGGCCAGGAAGGCCCCGACAAGTACGACGGCGACGCCGATCGCCTCCTTGAAGCCGCGAAGGAAGACGGCACCGAGCAGGGCCAGCAACACCAACGTGATGATCACGTTCTGGCCCTGCAGGAAGCCCGGCGCAAACGGATTTTCGATCAGGTGCGCCGAGGCATCCGCGGCGGAGAGCGTAATGGTGATCATGAAGTCGGTGGCCGCGAACCCCAACAGTGCCAGCACAAAGATCTTGCCCCACCAGCGCGGCAGCAGGTGTTCCAGCATGGCGATGGAGCCCTCGCCGCGCGGGCTCTCTCTGGCAACCCGGCGGTACACCGGCAGCGCACCGGCCAGCGTTACAACGACCAGAACGATGGTGGCCAGCGGCGCCAGTACGCCCGCGGCCAGTGCGGCGATGGCCGGCTGGTAGCCCAGGGTGGAGAAGTAGTCCAGCCCGGTCAGGCACATCACGCGCCACCAGGCATGGGGTTTGTGTCCAGGTGCTGGCGTTCCATGCGGTCCCTGCGCCTTCCCCGACGTTTCAGGGATTCCTTCCAGCATCCAAAGCCGCATGGCTTCGGCGCTCGTGGGTGGCGTTCCGCCAGGATCAGCGGGGGCGTGCGATAACGAGGTCACGGTGTCCTAACAGGTCGGCCATCGGGCTGGGCCAAAGGAGCGTAGCATCGTGGATCTGCCGGGAAGGCCGGTTTTGATGAAATCCTAACGCTGTGACGCCATGGCATTTCCGGATCTGAATCCTCTCCGCCGGATTCCGCCAGGCACGGAGAACCCTGCAGACATTTGCTCTGGGAAAAACATTTGGTTCACATTAGGCAACAACAAATGTAAGATGGAGCACAACCCCGGGCGTTGAGCGCCCGGAGCGTTCCAACAAACTCGTAGATGAGGGCATCCATGAAAGAGCTGCGCATTGAGGCCAACGGCAACATTGGACCGATCGATTCCTCCCGCATCCCGCGCTACGCCGGAGCCGCAACTTTTGCCCGCCTGCCGCGGCTGGACCAGGTAGCGAAGGCGGACGTCACCGTCGTCGGCGTTCCCTTCGATTCCGGCGTCTCCTACCGCCCGGGCGCCCGCTTCGGCGCCAACCACGTGCGCGAGGCCTCGCGCCTGCTGCGCCCTTATAACCCGGCGTGGGACGTCTCCCCCTTCGAGAACATCCAGGTGGCGGACGCCGGGGACATGGCCGTCAACCCGTTCAATATCAACGAGGCCATCGAAACGATCCAGCAGAATGCGCTGGACCTGACGTCCGACGGCGGCAAGCTCCTTACGCTTGGTGGTGACCACACGATTGCGTTGCCGCTGCTGCGTGCGGCCGCCGAGCGCGCCGGCCAGCCCGTGGCGATGGTGCACTACGACGCGCACCTGGACACCTGGGACACCTACTTTGGCGCCGAATACACCCACGGCACGCCCTTCCGCCGCGCGGTGGAGGAAGGGATCCTGGACACCGAAGCCATCAGCCACATCGGCACCCGCGGTCCGCTCTACGGCAAAAAGGACCTCGACGACGACCACCGCTTCGGCTTCGGCATCGTCACCAGCGCCGACGTGTACTACCAGGGTGTCCTGGAAACCGTTGCCAAGGTGCGCGAGCGGATCGGCGACCGTCCGCTGTACATCTCGGTGGACATCGATGTGCTGGACCCTGCGCACGCGCCCGGCACCGGCACGCCGGAGGCCGGCGGCGTCACCAGCCGCGAACTGCTGGAGATCATCCGCGGCTTCCGCGGCATGAACCTGATCGGTGCGGACATCGTCGAGGTCTCCCCGGCCTACGACCACGCGGACATCACCGGCGTGGCGGGCAGCCACGTCGCCTACGAGCTGGTCACGCTGCTGGCGGACAACGCCGTCGAGGGCGACCGGTTCGGTGCCGAGAACGGCTATGCCGCCCAGTCGCTGGACCGGCACAACCGCCGGACCGCGGGTTTTTCAACGTCCCCGGTGGTCGACGCGGTGGTCGACCAAGCCAGCGCCGGCGAGCGCGTGGAGACCGGGAAGGCCGCCAAGTGAAGGACTTCGATCCCGCCGCCGCCGCCCCCGCCATCCGCAATGGCGGAGACCTGGTCGTGGAGACCCTGGCCGCGCTGGGCGCCCGGACCGTCTTCGGCATCCCCGGCCAGCACGCGCTGGGCCTCTTCGACGCGCTGAGCCGCTCGCCGCTGCACTTCGTCTCCTCCCGGGTTGAGAACAACTCAGCCTTCGCCGCAGACGGCTATTCCCGCGCCACCGGCGAGGTGGGAGTGCTGTTCCTGTCCACCGGGCCGGGCGCACTGACCTCCCTGGCCGGTCTGCAGGAGGCGTACGCCACCGGCGTGCCGATGATCGTCGTCGCCAGCCAGATCCCGCTCGAAGGGCTCGGTGCCCGCCGCAAGGGCATGCTGCACCAGCTCGATGACCAGAAGGCCTCGGCGGCAAACGTCACCAAGAGCCAGCGGCTGATCCAGCACGCCTCCGGCATTCCCTCCGCCATCCAGGACGCCTGGACGGAGGCCGTGTCCTCCCCGCAGGGACCGGTCTGGATCGAGGTTCCGCAGAACGTCCTGCTGGATCCGATCATGGTGCCGGCGGTGGAAGACGCGCTGGCCGAGCCGTTCGACAACCCGCCGCGGGTGGAACTGATCCGCGAGGCGGTCAAGTGGCTGGCGGCAGCCGAGCGGCCGGCCATCGTGGCCGGCGGCGGCACCCGGCGCGGCAGGGCGGAACCGTGGCTGCTCTCCATTGCGGAGAAGCTCAATGCTCCCGTGGTCTGCTCACCCGGCGGAAACGGCGCATTCCCCTGGAACCATGAACTGTCGATGCAGTCCTGGGTGGAGGACCGCCACGTCACCGAGGTGCTGGAGGACGCGGACGTGCTGATCGTCGTCGGCTCCTCCCTGGGCGAGGTGACCTCCAATTACTTCACGCTGGCCCCGCGCGGACGGATCATCCAGATCGACGCCGAGCCCCGCGTGCTGGAATCCAACCGGCCCGCGCTGGGCATCCGTGCCGACGCCGGCCAGGCCCTCCGCGCCCTGGACGAGGCGCTGACCGAAGCCCTCGTGCACGGTGACTTCGCGGCGACGGGAACCCAGCCCGCTTCGCGGGCGCCCGAAGCCGCTCTCGGGTCCCCATCGCCGCTTCGGCCCCGGCAGAACTGGCACGGGAAGACCCCGCAGACGTTGGTCAAGGAGACGCTGGGCAAGGTGGCGGCCCGGCTGGACGAGCAGGGCCTGGAGCTGGAGCGCAAGTTCATGGCGGACATCCGCGCCGCGGTTCCGGATGACATGCAGACCTTCTGGGACATGACCATCTCCGCGTACTGGGGCTGGAG
>JBBRKU010000142.1:0-5917 GCA_038231735.1 Actinomycetales bacterium
CTGCGCAGGACCCTGGCCGGCTACCAGCTCTGGTTCACCGGAGTCCGCCGCGACGAGGCACCGACCCGGATCAATACGCCGCTGGTCAGCTGGGATGAGGCAAACGGGCTGGTCAAGGTCAACCCCGTCGCCACCTGGACGTTCGATGCGCTGGTGGAGTATTCGGATGCGAACCTGCTTCCGGTGAACCCGCTGCTGGGCCAGGGCTACCCGTCCATCGGCTGCGCCCCCTGCACCAAGAAAGTCGCCCCCGGCGAAGACCCCCGTTCCGGCCGCTGGGCCGGTACCTCTAAGACAGAATGCGGACTCCACGTATGAGCATCGAAACAACCGAGGACACGGCACTGACCGCTGGTGACGTACGCACAGACGCCGGCGCTGCGGTGTCCCCGCCCCGGCTGACCTCGCTGGACCTGTTGGAGTCCGAGGCGATCCACATTATCCGCGAGGTGGTGGCCGAGTTTGAGCGCCCGGCGCTGCTGTTCAGCGGCGGCAAGGATTCCGTCGTCATGCTCCACCTGGCCACGAAGGCCTTCTGGCCCGGCAAGGTGCCGTTCCCGGTGCTGCACGTGGACACCGGCCACAACTTCCCGGAGGTCATCGAGTTCCGCGACCGCACCGTCGAGCGGTTGGGCCTGCGGCTGGTTGTGGGCAGAGTGCAGGAGTACATCGACCGCGGCGAGCTGACCGAGCGGGCGGACGGCACGCGGAACCCACTGCAGACCGTGCCCCTGCTGGAGACGATCAAGGCCAACCGGTTCGACGCCGTCTTCGGCGGCGGGCGCCGGGACGAGGACAAGGCGCGGGCCAAGGAGCGCATCCTGAGCCTGCGCGACGAATTCGGCCAGTGGGATCCGCGGAACCAGCGCCCCGAGCTGTGGAACCTGTACAACGGCCGGCATACCGTGGGCCAACACGTCCGCGCGTTCCCGATCAGCAACTGGACCGAGCTGGACGTCTGGCGCTACATCGAGCGGGAGAACATCGAGCTCCCTTCGTTGTACTACGCCCACGACCGTCAGGTCTATTCCCGCGAAGGCATGTGGCGTGCGGTGGGCGACGTGTCCCAGCCGCGTCAGGATGAGCAGGTGGTGACCAAAACGGTCCGATACCGCACTGTGGGGGACATGTCCTGTACCGGGGCCGTCGCATCCGCCGCGGCAACCGTTTCCGACGTCGTTCGGGAAGTTGCCGCCTCCACCCTCACCGAACGTGGCGCCACCCGGGCCGATGACCGCATCTCGGAGGCCGCCATGGAAGACCGCAAGAAAGACGGCTACTTCTGATGAGTATTTCCCTGACCGATGAAGTCGCGCTGGACCTGTCCGGCTCCACCCTTTTCCGCTTCGCCACGGCCGGCTCGGTCGACGACGGCAAGTCCACCCTGGTGGGCCGGCTGCTGCATGACAGCAAGGCCATCCTGGCGGACCAGCTCGAAGCCGTCGCACGCACCTCCGCGGACCGCGGGTTCGGCGGAAACAAGGCCGTGGGGATCCAAAAGATCGATCTGGCCCTGCTGACCGACGGCCTGCGCGCCGAGCGCGAGCAGGGCATCACCATCGACGTGGCCTACCGCTACTTCGCCACGGACCGCCGCAGCTTCATCCTGGCGGACTGCCCGGGACACGTCCAGTACACCCGCAATACCGTGACAGGCGCGTCCACCGCGGACGCCGTCGTCGTGCTCATCGACGCCCGCAAGGGCGTGCTGGAGCAGACCCGCCGGCACCTGTCCGTGCTGCGTCTGCTGCGTGTGCCGCACGTGGTGGTGGCCGTGAACAAGATTGACCTGGTGGACTACAGCGCGGAGGTTTTTGCCGGCATTGAGTCCGCCGTGCAGACGGTCGGTGCCGAGCTGGGCCTGCAGGACGTCCTGGTGGTCCCGGTGTCCGCACTGGAGGGGGACAACGTGGTGGAGAAGTCCGCCCGGACCCCCTGGTACACGGGCCCCAGCCTGCTGGACATCCTGGAAATGCTGCCGACGACGGATGACCTGGAGCGCGGGCTGGAGCCGTTCCGGTTCCCGGTCCAGGCCGTCATCCGGCCGCAGGGCGCACTGGCGCCCGGGCTGGCCGAAAGCACGGAAGGCGGCGCGGAGGCCTTCCGGGACTACCGCGCCTACGCCGGACAGGTAGCCTCCGGCTCCATCGAGGTCGGCGAGTGTGTCACCGTGCTGCCCTCGGGGCGGCAGACCGCCGTCGTCGGTATCGATTTTGCCGGTACCGAACTCCAGCGGGCCGTTGCCCCGCAGTCCGTTTCGCTGCGTCTGGCGGACGAGATAGACATTGCCCGGGGGGATCTGATCGCCGCGACCGGCACCTTTGCGGAAACCAGCCAGGACCTGTACGGAGAGCTGTGCTGGCTCTCGCCCAAGCCGCTTCGGGAAGGCGCCAAGGTGCTCATCAAGCACGGCAGCAGGACCGTCCAAGGACTGGTCCGCGCCATCACCGGGAAGCTGGATCTGAACAACTTCCGGGAGCAGCCCGCGTCCGGCCTTGAGCTCAACGACATCGGGACCGCCAACCTCCGCCTGGCATCCCCCCTGCCGGTTGAGAACTACTCCACACACCGCCGGACCGGTGCGTTCCTGGTCATCGACCCCACCGACGGCAATACCCTGGCAGCCGGATTGGTAAAGGGCCACCCCGGCGACCACGAGGACGAGCGGTACAGCATCTAGCCCGTTTGCCGCGGCTCCGGACGTTTGCCGCGGACGAAGACACCGCATCTGTCCACATCTGTGGCAGAGAAGACCTGACGGCGGCTGAGCGCAGGGTCCGTTGTCTATATTCGCCCTACGGAAGTGGGCTGCAGGTGATTCCGGCAGGCCGCACGGCCCGGCTGGTCGAGGAATCGGGCGCAAGCCGCACGGCCCGGCTACTGGCCGAACGCTTCGCCTCGCGCTGATTGCGAGCCGGAGGAGGTGGCGACGGTAATCAATGATCCCAACCTCGCGGCGCTCCCTTAGAATGCAGTAGCTAGGGCGACCAGATCGGCGCCCACTGGGGGAGGCTGGCAGCGTGCAGATGTCGGAGACTGAGGCGTCGCGCTGCTTGGTCCGCAATAGGGCGATAGATGGCGGAAGGCTTTGAGTCCGGCGCAGGTTGCGGCCAAATCGCCAGGGGCAGCCGGTGGCCTGGACGTCGATTCCCGAAGGGGCAAGGCAGCATCCAGCCCCGATTCCGCCCGCCGCATCGCCAGCCTCGACTGGGTGCGCGGATGGATGCTGGTCGTCAGCGTTTGCGCAAACTCTCTCTTGGAGGCTCCTGCCTGGTTCGAGCATGCGGACTGGGATTCGGTCCATCCCGTCGACGTCATCTTTCCCATCTTCGTCACGCTCTCCGGTTGCGGCCTGGCTTTTGCCATGCACCGACGGGTGAAACCGATGCCGCTGCTTCGACGGGCAGCCGTCCTGGTGATAGTCGGTCTGCTCTATAACGCCATTGTCCTGAATACCTGGAGCTTCGATCACTGGCGGCTAACAGGAGTGCTGCAACTGTATGCGGCAGTCGTGGTGGTGCTCGGGTTCCTGCATCTGGTCACCCGCACCTGGATCGGTTGGGCAGTCATCACCGGGACGATTGCAGCGGCCCACACGATCCTGCTGGCTCTGTCCGCCGTCAATTGTCCGGAGAAGCTTCTCACCCGGGCATGTAACCCTGCCGGTCCTCTTGACGTCGCAGTCTTCGGCGCCAGTCATGTCTACGGCCTGGGAGCAGTCGGCCACGACCCTGAAGGAATTGTGGCCATTTTGGGAGCACTCGTCTCTGCCTCGGCGGGAGCGACAATCGGCCATCTCTTGCTCCGGCGCCGATCCCTTACGGAGAGCGCGGGATCTCGCACGCGGACAACCATACTTTCCGTCGTCGGGCTGGCTGTGGCATTTTGGGCATCCTCGGAGCTATCCGTACTTCTCCCGCATTGGATTTGGGGAGTCGATATTCCCGCGATGAAACGCCTGTGGACGGCGCCGTTCTCTCTCCGCGTTGCCGCCGTCACCGCCGTGGCACTGCTGGTTGGCCATCTCCTCCTTGATCGAAAGTCCGTAAGTACCCGGCTCAACGCCGCGTCGTTCCCGCTGCTGGCGCTGGGAAGAAACAGTCTGCTGGTGTACTTCGGCTCGCACGTTCTGATGAGCCTTCTTACCAGGCATTCAGGGACTGGATCGAACGCTGCCACCGATATCGCCCAGGCAATTTCCATTGGCGGCCACACCCAGGCAACGTGGACGGCAGTGCTGCTGGCCTTCTGGGTGCTCGTGGCCGCCGTGCTGCACCGGTTCAGGATTTACATCAGACCGTAAGGTCCGGGCCACTTGGGCGATGACGCACGACGGCGGCAGCTCGCCATG
Source organism: Actinomycetales bacterium (assembly GCA_038231735.1). GTDB lineage: Bacteria > Actinomycetota > Actinomycetes > Actinomycetales > Micrococcaceae > Arthrobacter_M. The sequence continues at coordinate 4,352 of JBBRKU010000142.1, forward strand.
ATCCTCCCTTCAGGTTGTGTGACGCCGCGTGAACGTAGATGACTCAGGGTTTCCGCCCCATTGAGTGGCGCTTCGGGCGTCTCTATCGTGAATCCATGACCACTCGAAAGCCAGCCACCATCAAAATCGTGGCAGGAGAAACACCTGAGCGCCGCAGTCGGTGGCTCGAAGTTACCCTCCTGGCAGCCCTCGTGCTGCTGATTGGCGCGGGAGCCGCCGTCGCCTCCGTGGTGCAAAACGGCAACGCGCAGCAGGCTTCCCTGGATGGCTCCGCGGGCGCCGGGACGACACCCGCGGCAACCCTGAAGCTGGGCTACTTCGGCAACGTCACGCACGCGCCGGCCCTCGTCGGGCTGCAGGAAGGAATCCTGCAAAAGGACCTTGGCGCCACCAAGCTAAGTACCCAGGTCTTCAACGCCGGCCCGGCCGCCGTCGAGGCCCTGAACGCCGGTGCGATCGACGCCGCGTATCTGGGCCCGAATCCGGCCATCAACTCGTTCGTCAAGAGCAAGGGCGATTCCATCCGGATCATTGCCGGCGCCGCCTCGGGAGGCGCCCAGCTGGTCGTGAAACCTTCCATCAGCAGCGCGGCGGATCTCAAGGGCAAGGTGCTGGCGACCCCGCAGCTGGGCGGCACACAGGATGTTGCGCTGCGCGCCTGGCTGGCCAAACAGGGGTACAAGGCGGCCCCCAATGGCGGCGGGGACGTCACGATCAACCCGACGGACAACGCGCAGACGCTGAAACTTTTCCAGGACGGAAAGCTCGACGGCGCCTGGTTGCCCGAGCCGTGGGCCTCGCGTCTGGTGCTCCAGGCCGGGGCCAAGGTGCTGGTCGATGAGAAGGATCTATGGGACGGCTCCCTGTCCGGCAAGCCCGGTGAGTTCCCCACCACCATCCTGATTGTGAGCAAGACCTACCTGGCTCAGCACCCCGGCACGGTCAAGGCACTGCTGAAGGGACACATTGACTCGGTGCAGTGGCTGCAGGAGAACTCGGGCGCCAAGGCGGCCGACGCCATCAATTCCGGGCTGAGGGCGGCGGCCGGCTCGGCGCTGCCCGCGGACGTCATTTCGCGCTCACTGTCCAACCTGAAGTTTACCGACGATCCGCTGGCCGGAACCTACCGGAAACTGCTGAAGGACGGGGTGGACGCCGGCGTCACCAAGCAGGCGGACATCAACGGCATCTTCGACCTGAGTCTGCTCAACGCGGTGCTCAAGGATGCGGGCATGCCCGCAGTCCCGGTCGCCGGATTGGGGAAGCCATGACGACGGCCGTCCGCGGTCGCCTGCCAGCCCGGGACGCCGTGGACGCCCCGGACAGTGCGGGAGTCGCCATCGAACTTCTGGGACTTGGCAAGCGCTTCGGCACCGCTGCTCCCGTGCTCGACGGCGTGAACCTCACCATTCGTCCGGGCGAGTTCGTAGCGCTATTGGGCGCCTCCGGCTGCGGAAAGTCGACTCTTTTGAACCTGATTGCCGGATTGGAAGCGCCGACCGCCGGCTCCATGGAAATTCCGGCCGATGGTGCGGCCTTCATGTTCCAGGATGCCTCTCTGTACCC
>JBBRKU010000143.1:0-5890 GCA_038231735.1 Actinomycetales bacterium
ACTCGTTAGAGCGCGGCGTAAACCTCGCGGAGCAGCGTGGCGGTCTCGGACGGCGTCTTGCCGACCTTCACACCCGCGGCCTCCAGTGCTTCCTTCTTGGCCTGCGCGGTGCCGGCGGAGCCGGAGACGATGGCGCCGGCGTGGCCCATCGTCTTGCCCTCCGGAGCCGTAAAGCCGGCAACGTAGCCGACGACGGGCTTGGTCACGTTGGCCTTGATGAACTCGGCAGCGCGCTCCTCGGCGTCGCCGCCGATTTCGCCGATCATGACGATCGCCTTGGTCTCCGGGTCGGCCTCGAAAGCGGCCAGCGCGTCGATGTGGGTGGTGCCGATCACCGGGTCACCGCCGATGCCGATGGCCGTGGAGAAGCCCAGGTCGCGCAACTCAAACATCATCTGGTAGGTCAGCGTGCCGGACTTGGACACCAGGCCGATCGGGCCCTTAGTGGTGATGTTGTTCGGCGTGATGCCCACCAGCGACTCGCCGGGGGTGATGATGCCCGGGCAGTTCGGGCCGATGATGCGGGTAATCTGCTGTCCGTTGGCATCGAGCTTGGACTGGGCCAATGCCCAGAACTCGGCCGAGTCCTGGACCGGGACACCTTCGGTGATGACGACGACGAGCGGAACTTCGGCCTCGATGGCCTCGACCACGGCGTCCTTGGTGAAGGCCGGCGGCACGAAGACGATGGAAACATCCGCACCGGTCTCGGCGACGGCTTCCTTGACAGCGCCGTAGACGGGCAGTTCAACCTCGCCGTGGACCACGGTGGTGCCGGCCTTGCGGGCATTGACGCCGCCGACAACCTGGGTTCCGGCCTTGAGCATCAGGGCGGTGTGCTTGGTGCCTTCGCCGCCGGTGATGCCCTGAACGATGACCTTGGAGTCCTTGTTCAAAAAGATAGACATATTCTTCTTCCTTAGATCCCGACTCGGTTATTGAGCCTGTCGAAATACGATTTAGCGGGCGGCGTTGGCGAGCTCGGCGGCCTTGTCGGCGCCCTCGTCCATGGTGGCGGCCAGGGTGACCAACGGGTGGTTGGCCTCGTTCAGGATGCGGCGGCCTTCCTCGACGTTGTTGCCGTCCAGGCGGACGACCAGCGGCTTGTTGGCGCTGGAACCCAGCTCCGCGAGCGCGCCCACAATGCCCTTGGCGACGGCGTCGCAGGCGGTGATGCCGCCGAAGACGTTGACGAAGACACTCTTGACCTGGTCGTCGTTCAGGATTACGTCCAGACCTGCGGCCATCACCTCGGCGGACGCTCCACCACCGATGTCCAGGAAGTTGGCGGGCTTGACGTTGCCGTGGTTCTCGCCCGCATAGGCGACGACGTCCAGCGTGGACATGACCAGGCCGGCACCATTACCGATGATGCCCACCTCGCCGTCGAGCTTGACGTAGTTCAGGTCCGCGGCCTTGGCCTTGGCCTCGAGCGGATCGGCGGAAGCCTTGTCCTCCAGCCCGGCATGCTTGGGGTGGCGGAAGTCGGCGTTTTCATCCAGCGTGACCTTGCCGTCCAGTGCCAGGATCCGCCCGTCACCGGTCTTGACCAGCGGATTGACCTCCACGAGCGTGGCATCTTCCTTCTTGAAGACGTCCCATAGCTTGATGATGGCGGCAGCAACGCCTTCGTGCAGCTCCGGCGCGAAGCCTGCGGTGGCGACAATTTCGTCTGCCTTGGCCTGGTTGATGCCCACGGCCGGGTCGATGGCGATCTTGGCCAGGGCCTCGGGCCGCTCTACGGCGAGCTGCTCGATCTCCATTCCGCCCTCAACCGAGCACATTGCCAGGTAGTTGCGGTTGGCCCGGTCCAGCAGTACGGAGAAGTAGTATTCCTCAGCAATGTCAGCGCCCTGGGCAATCATGACGGTGTGGACGGTGTGGCCCTTGATGTCCATGCCCAGGATGTCCGTGGCGTACTTGAACGCCTCGTCGGGGGTCTTGGCCACCTTGACGCCGCCGGCCTTGCCGCGGCCGCCAACCTTTACCTGTGCCTTGACGACGGTGACGCCGCCGATCTTTTCGGCTGCTGCTTTTGCTTCTTCAGGGGTGTGCGCCACGATGCCGGCAAGCACGGGGACACCGTGCGCCTCAAACATATCGCGCGCCTGATATTCAAACAGGTCCACGGGTTGCGTCCTTCTACGTCGAAGTAGTGTTCATTCAATCTTGCGATTGCGTCATGCCATTACGGAGCCGTGGTCCGTCGGTAAACAGGACCCATGACCCCACGGGGAACTCTAGTGCAGGGGCGGATGCCGCCGGTTACAGACTAGCGGTTTAGTGAGTAACCACACATTCCCAAGGGCTCAGCCGGCCTGCTTTGTCAGCGGGGCGTAGCGCAGCAGCAGGCGCTTCTCCCCGATGTCGAATATGACCTTGGCCACCGTCTTGTCCCCGGCCCCCTCCACGGAGAGCACCGTGCCGTTGCCAAAACTGGTGTGGTTCACCTTGTCCCCCACCACGACGGCGATAACTTCCTTCTGCGGCTGCACGCGGCCGGCGGCGGTCCGGGCCGAGATGCTGGGCGGCAGGACCCCGCTGTCGCGGCCTCCGACGGCGGTCCCGGCACCCCAGAAGGACCCGCTGTACCGGCTCGAGCCGTTGGAGGAACCGTAGCCGGAGCCAGCGGACGGAACCATCCGGGCGCTGCCCTCGCGTTTCCAGTCGATCAGGTCCGCCGGAACCTCGCCGATGAACTGGCTGGCCGGGTTGTACTGGCTCTGCCCCCAGAGGCTGCGCACCTCCGAGCGCGTCAGATACAGCCGCTTGCGCGCGCGGGTTAGCCCGACGTAGGCCAGTCGCCGCTCCTCGGCCAGTTCCGAGGGATCCGCCGCGGAGCGTGAATGCGGGAAGATGCCGTGTTCCATGCCGGTCAGGAAAACCACCGGGAACTCCAGCCCCTTGGCGGTGTGCAGGGTCATCAGCGTCACCACGCCCAGCCGCTTCGCCTCGGCCACGGCGGCCGCCGCTTCCTCGGCCGAGTCGCCCGGGGCATCCGGTATCTGGTCCGCATCCGCCACCAGCGAGACCTGCTCCAGGAAACCGCCCAGGGTCCCTTCCGGATTGTCGCGCTCGTATTCACGCACGACGGCGACCAGCTCGGCCAGGTTCTCCACCCGGGACTCGTCCTGCGGATCCGTGCTGGCCCGCAGCGCCGCCAGGTAGCCGGTCTGCTCCAGCACGGCCTCCAGCGCCGGCACCGCACCGGAACCGGCGGCGACAACCGCCAGGTCATCGATCAGTTTCACGAAACCGCCGACGGCGTTGACGGAACGGGTTGCCATTCCCGGTGCCTGGTCCGCGCGGCGCATCGCGTCCATGAAGGAGGTCCGGTCCCGTTCCGCGAGCGCCGCGATGGCGCCCTCGGCCCTGTCCCCGATCCCGCGCTTGGGTTCGTTCAGGATCCGGCGCAGATTGACGTCGTCGTCCGGGTTGACCAGCACGCGCAGGTAGGCCAGCGCATCCTTGATTTCCTTGCGCTCGTAGAAGCGCGTACCGCCCACCACCTTGTAGGGCAGGCCCACCCGCATCAGGATTTCCTCGATGGAACGGGACTGGGCGTTGGTGCGGTAGAAAATGGCCACATCGCCCGGACGGAGACCGGTCTCGTCCTGCAGCCGGTCGATCTCCTGCGCGATGAAGCGGGCTTCCTCGTGCTCGTTCTCGGCCACGTAGCCGATGATCTTTTCGCCGTCGCCCTCGGCCGTCCAGAGCCGCTTGACCGGCCTGTTCGGATTGCGCGAGATCACCGCATTGGCCGCACTGAGGATGGTCTGCGTGGAGCGGTAGTTCTGTTCCAGTTTGATGGTCCGGGCATTCGGATAATCCTGCTCAAACTCCACGATGTTGCGGATGTCCGCGCCGCGGAAGGCATAGATCGACTGGTCCGAGTCCCCCACCACGGTCAGTTCCGCCGGCTCAATACCGCCGTTCGAGGCACCGCCGGTCGAGCCCGACGAGACCCCGACGATCTCCCGGACCAGCGCGTACTGGGCGTGGTTGGTGTCCTGGTACTCGTCCACCAGAACATGCCGGAACCGCCTGCGGTAGTAGTCCGCCACCCCCGGGAAGGCGCGGAAGATGAAGACCGTCTGGGCAATCAGGTCATCAAAGTCCATCGCGTTGGCCTGCCTCAGCCTCCGCGTGTAGGCGGCATAGACCTCCGCCACCGCGCGCTCGAACGGATCTTTGTGGTTGGCGCTGGAAGAGTAGGCCTCGTCGTCAATGAGCTCATTCTTCAGCGCCGAAATCTTGTGCTGCATGGACTTGGGCGTAAAGCGCTTCGGATCCAGCTCCAGGCCCTTGGCCACCAGGGTGATCAGGCGCAGCGTGTCCGCGGAGTCGTAAATGGAGAAGTTGGAATTCAGTCCGACGTTCTTGGCCTCGCGGCGCAGGATGCGCACGCAGGAGGAGTGGAACGTGGAGATCCACATGTTCTTGGCCCGGTCCCCGACCAGGCCTTCGATCCGCTCGCGCATCTCCGCGGCGGCCTTGTTGGTGAAGGTGATGGCCAGGATCTGGCCGTGGTGCGCCCGTCCGGTGGCCATCAGGTAGGCAATCCGGTGGCTGAGCACACGGGTCTTGCCCGATCCGGCGCCGGCCACGATCAGCAGCGGCGCACCGGCGTGCCTGACCGCCGCCTCCTGCTCCGGGTTCAGCCCCACCAGCAGGTCGTGTGGGGTGGGCAACGGTGCATGGGAGGGGGCCGCAGCAGCGGACGGGGGCCGGGGGTCAAACAACATATCCATGGTGTTACTCAGTCTAGTTGCAGGCACCGACACGCACCGGATCCCATCAACAGGCCCCTTCCCGCAGCGCGGCACCGAGCTCCCGGACCGCCGTCGGGCCTCCCGCGAGGAACCAGCTCAGGCCATTAACCTCGACGACGTCCGTGGCGCCGCCCGCGGCAAGGACAATGGCCCTGCCCGGCAGCCAGTCCCACTCCGGGCAGCTGTGCTGGAACCAGCATCCCAGCTGGCCCTCGGCGACCCGGGCCAGGTCGCACGAGCCGGAGCCCATCATCCGGATGGTGGCGGCGCCGGTGGCCGCCGATCGCCACGGCAGCACCGCCTCCGGACGGGCCAGCCAGGTCGGATGGATATAGGTTCCGGCGCTCAGCTGGCCCATGGGAAGGTCCGACGGCGGCGCCAACGGCCGGCCGTTCAGCGTCGCCGGATGCTCCGGGCCGCCCAGCCAAAGCTTGTCCTCCTGCGGCTGGTAGATAACCCCGAGCAGCACATCGGGATCCGCCAGGCGGCCGCCGTGGTCGCCCGGAATCCCGGCCTTCAGGGCCAGGGCCGAGCACCAGTACGTCGACCCGCTGAGGAAGTTGTACGTCCCATCCACCGGGTCGATCACCCAACATCGCCCGCTGCTGCCCGTCCGGCTGGCACCCTCCTCACCCAGGACCCCGTCGTCCGGACGGCAGCGCCGCAGCTGCCCCACGATGTACTCCTCCGCGGCCCGGTCCGCCGCCGTGACAATGTCCGAGACGGAGGTCTTCCGCTCCCCCTCCAGTCCCCGTTCGCGCATCCGCAGCGCAAGCGTGCCCGCGTTGCGGACAAGTCCGGCGGCAAGTTCCGCATCCGGCATGGACGGATCAAGATCGGCGGGCACGGGGGCTGAGGGGTCAAGAGTCGGGGCCATACAACGAGCCTACCCAGCAGGGGATAATGGCACTATGGCCAAAACCCCCGCTCAGCGCGCCGCCAAACATGGCAGCAAAGCCGCCCTGCCCACCCACCCGGCCGGCGCCGTCGTCCGTCCCGAGCCCCGGGATCCGGCCAAGGCTGCGGGCAACGCGAACCTGATAGTCATTGCCGGCTCCGCGGCCAGCGTGTTCCTGTTCTGGTACTTCCATCTGCTCACGCTGATCCAGATGACCCAG
>JBBRKU010000144.1:0-5886 GCA_038231735.1 Actinomycetales bacterium
GGAGGAGTGGTCCGGGCCCTGGCCCTCATATCCATGCGGCAGCAGCAGCACCAGCGAGGAATGCTGGCCCCACTTCTGCTCGGCGGAGGAGATGAACTCATCCATCACGGTTTGCGCGCCGTTGGCGAAGTCACCGAACTGGGCCTCCCAGAGCACCAGGGCGTCCGGGCGCTCCACTGAGTAGCCGTATTCGAAGGCCATCGCCGCGTATTCGGAGAGCAGCGAATCGTAGATCCACAGCTTCGACTGGGAATCGCTGAGCTCCGCCAGCGGCGTCCACTCCTCGCCGGTGGCCCGGTCGTGGAAGACGGCGTGCCGCTGGACGAAGGTGCCGCGGCGCGAGTCCTGGCCGGACAGACGCACGGGCACGCCCTCCATCAGCAGCGAGCCGAGGGCTGCCAGTTCGCCGAATCCCCAGTCGATGCCGCCTTCGCGGGACATCTGTTCGCGCTTTTCCAGCAGCTGCTTCAGCTTCGGATGCACCGTGAACCCGTCCGGAATGCTCACGTGCGTCTTGCCGATGTGCGCCAGCGTTTCGGTGCTGATCGCCGTCGACTTCGGCGTGTTGGTCCCGGCATCGGCCTGCTGGGCCGCGGGCCGTTCCAGATCGGAAACCGCCTGCATGTCCGAGGTAATGATCGGGATCGGCGAGGTCTGGGCGGCGTGCGTCTCCGCAAAGACACGCTCCAGGCGGTCCTGGTAGTCGCGCAGCAGCTGCTCCGCCTCCTCCTCGCTGATGTCGCCGCGGCCGATCAGGGCCTCGGTGTACAGCTTGCGGACGCTGCGCTTGGCCTCGATCAGGTTGTACATCAGCGGCTGGGTCATGGAGGGATCGTCGCCCTCGTTGTGCCCGCGGCGGCGGTAGCAGACCAGGTCGATGACAACGTCCTTGCGGAACTTCTGCTGGAACTTGTAGGCCAGCTGCGCCACCCGGACCACGGCCTCGGGATCGTCACCGTTCACATGGAAGATCGGGGCCTGGATCATCTTCGCCACGTCGGTGGAGTACACCGAGGAGCGCGACGAGGACGGAGCGGTGGTGAAGCCGACCTGGTTGTTGACCACCACGTGGATGGTTCCACCGGTGCGGTAGCCGCGCAGCTGGGAAAGGTTCAGCGTTTCCGCGACCACGCCCTGGCCGGCGAAGGCCGCGTCGCCGTGGATCATCAGCGGCAGCACGGGGAAGGCCTCGCCGCGGTCCAGCCGGTCCTGCTTGGCCCGGACAATGCCTTCCAGGACCGCGTCGACGGCCTCCAGATGGGACGGGTTGGCGGCCAGATAGACCTTGGTCTCGTTGCCCCTGTCGGAGGTGAAGGTGCCCTCGGTGCCGAGGTGGTACTTCACATCGCCGGAACCCTGCACGCTGCGCGGGTCCTGCGTCCCCTCGAACTCGCGGAAGACCTGGGCATAGGTCTTGCCGGCAATGTTGGTGAGCACGTTCAGCCGGCCACGGTGTGCCATGCCGATCGCAACCTCGTCCAGTCCGTCGTCGGCCGCGTCGGAAATGATCGCGTCCAGCAGCGGAATCAGGGACTCGCCGCCCTCCAGCGAGAAGCGCTTCTGGCCCACGAATTTGGTCTGCAGGAACGTCTCGAAGGCTTCCGCGGAATTCAGTTTGGAGACGATGCGCAGCTGCTCCTCGCGGCTGGGCTTGGAGTACGGGTGCTCCAACTCGTCCTGGAACCACTTGCGCTCCGCCGGGTCCTGGATGTGCATGTACTCGATGCCGGTGGTGCGGCAATACGCGTCGCGGAGCACGCCCAGAATGTCGCGGAACTTGAGCATCGGCTTGCCGCCGAAGCCGCCGGTGGGCCACTCGCGGTCCAGATCCCACAGCGTCAGGCCGTAGGTGAGCACGTCCAGGTCGGGGTGCTTGCGCTGGACGTATTCCAGCGGATCAGTATCCGCCATCAGGTGGCCGCGGACGCGGTAAGCGTGGATCAGCTGCTGGATGCGCGCAACCTTGTTGATCTCATCGGAGGGATCCACCTGCAGGTCCGGGCTCCAGCGGATCGGCTCATAGGGGATCCGCAGGGATTCGAAGATCTCGTCGTAGAAATTCTGCTCACCGAGCAGCAGCTGGTGCACAATCCGCAGGAATTCGCCGCTGCCGGCACCCTGGATGACACGGTGGTCGTAGGTGGAGGTCAGGGTGAGGATCTTGCTGATCGCGTTCTGCGCGATGATCTTGGTGCTGGCACCCTGGAACTCCGCCGGGTAGTCCAGCGCGCCGACGCCGATGATCGCGGCCTGGCCCTTGGACAGCCTCGGGACCGAGTGCACCGTGCCGATGCCTCCGGGGTTGGTCAGCGAGACCGTGGTGCCGGCGTAGTCGTCCGCGGTCAGCTTGCCGGCGCGGGCGCGCTTGATCAGGTCCTCATAGGTGTGCCAGAACTCGGAGAAATTAAGCGTCTCCGCCTTCTTGATGTTCGGCACCACCAGCAGGCGGCTGCCGTCCGGCTTGGGCATGTCGATGGCAATACCGAAGTTCACATGCGCGGGCTGCACGGCGACGGGCTTGCCGTTGACCTCGTCATAGTAGACGTTCATCGACGGGAACTGGGAGAGGGCACGGATCACGGCGTAGCCGATCAGGTGTGTGAAGGAGACCTTGCCGCCGCGGGCCCGGGCCAGGTTGGAGTTGATGACCACGCGGTTGTCGATCAGCAGCTTGGCGGGCACTGCGCGCACGCTGGTGGCCGTGGGAACCTCCAGGCTGGTGATCATGTTGGTGGCGATGGCCTTGGCCGGGCCGCGCAGGATGGAGACGGTGTTCTCCTCCGGCGCGGTGGTGTCCTTGGCGGTCCTGGGCAGCTGGGCCGGGATGGGCGCAGTTCCGGTGCGGGCCGCATCCTTGGCCGGTCCGGCGGACGACGACGGCGTTGCCGGGGCCGCTGGTGCGGCGCCCTGGGCGGGGGTTGCGGCAGCGGGCGCGGCCGGGGCGGCTGCGGGCGCGGCCGAGGGTTTTGCCGGGGTCGCCGGGGCGGCCGCGGGTTTTGCCGGGGCGGCGGCTGCGGACTTGGCGGGTGCTTGGCCGGCGGCGATGGTGGCGGCCTGGCCGGGGGCCTGGATGATCGGCAGCTCCCTGGTCACCGGGTTTGCGTCGGTGGCCGTGTGGCGTCCATTCGGCGAACCATTGCTATCTGCGTCAAAGGACTCAAAGAGGGGCCACCACTTGGCATCAACGGACTTCCTGTCCTGTTGGTACCGCTCATACAGCTCGTCAACGAGCCACTCGTTGCCGCCAAATTCCTCGGGGAGACGGTGGATTGGTTGCTCTGGCACGTGTAATACGCCTCTTCCATGAGTTCTAGTTGCCCGCTGGCGCAAGCCGCATCAAGCAGAGGGAACCTCTGCTTGTGACCCGTGGCTTGTGCCCGAAACCGGTCCGGGTCCTTAAAACCCAACCTCCTGCCAGTCTAGTGAGAAGAGCAACCTGCAAGCCAATCTGGCACAGCGAATTTGCGCGGTATTCCAGACACTTTGGTCCGGGTACGTCTACTAGACTTCATACGTCGATATTGAAGGACCAAGCCCGGGAGTTTATGTCTATGCGGTTCATCACAAGCCCCAGCACGGATCTCACCTATTCGGATGTTTTCTTGGTCCCGTCGCGCTCGGAGGTCATTTCCCGCCTGGACGTTGATCTGGCCAGCGACGACGGGACCGGCACCACCATTCCGCTGGTGGTGGCCAACATGACCGCCGTTACCGGCAAGCGCATGGTGGAAACCCTGGCCCGCCGTGGCGGACTGGCGGTCCTGCCCCAGGACGTCCCGCTGAACGTGCTGCGGGACGTCACGGCCTGGGTCAAGGAGCGTGACGTGCTCTTCGAGACCCCGGTGACGCTCGCCCCGGAGGACACCGTGATCGATGCGCTGCACCTGATGAACAAACGCGCGCACAAGGCCGTCGCCGTTGCGAACGCGGACGGGGCCTGGATCGGCGTGGTCCGCGGCAGCGACTGCGAGGGCGTGGACAGGTTCGCCTCGCTGCAGTCCGTCATGCGTACCAACGCGCTGACCGTCGATGCCGCGCCGTTTGATGCCGCCGGCTCCGCAGCGGACCCCGACGCGGCACGGGACGCCGCCCTGCGGGAGGCGTTTGAAATGATCGACCAGTCCGGGGACGGCTTTGCCCCGGTGCTGCGGGACGGCAAGCTGGTCGGGGCGCTGACCCGGACCGGCGCGCTGCGTTCCACCATTTACCAGCCCGCGCTGGACGCCAGGGGCAGGCTCAGGGTGGCTGCCGCCGTCGGTATTAATGGTGATGTGCAGGCCAAGGCCGCCGGGCTGCTGGAGGCCGGCGTCGACTGCCTGGTGGTGGACACCGCGCACGGACATCAGCGCAAGATGTTCGACGCACTCAAGGCGGTCCGGGAACTGAACCCGGCCGTGCCCGTGGTGGCCGGGAACGTGGTCAGCGCCGCCGGCGTCCGGGACCTGGTGGAGGCCGGCGCGGACATCATTAAGGTCGGCGTGGGTCCCGGGGCCATGTGCACCACGCGGATGATGACCGCCGTCGGACGTCCGCAGTTCTCCGCCGTCCACGAATGTGCCGCGGCCGCCCGCGAACTCGGCGCCTCGGTCTGGGCCGACGGCGGCGTCCGGTACCCGCGCGACGTGGCCCTGGCGCTCGCGGCCGGAGCCAGCCAGGTGATGATCGGCTCCTGGTTTGCCGGTACCTATGAAAGCCCGGGGGACCTGCAGGTGGACAGCACCGGGCGCCAGTACAAGGAAAGCTTCGGCATGGCCTCCGCCCGCGCCGTCCAGAACCGGACCCAACGCGACGGCGCGTTCGACCGCGCCCTGAAGGGCCTGTTCGAGGAGGGCATCTCCGCCTCCAAGATGTACCTGGACCCGCTGCGTCCCGGGGTGGAGGACCTGCTGGACCTGATCACCGCCGGGCTGCGCAGCTCCATGACCTATGCCGGCGCGGTGAGCCTGGCCGAGTTCCGTGAGAAGGCCATTGTGGGAGTCCAGTCGGCTGCGGGCTACGAGGAGGGCCGGCCGCTGCCGCAGAGCTGGTAGCCCTGGCAGTCACAGGCCTACACAGGCCGCGCAGCCCGGCAGTGATTCAAATGCCGGCGGCCGCCGGATAGTGGAATACCGACGGCGCCCGCCCCAAGTGGGGGAGCGCCGTCGGCATTCGCTGCTGGTCAGCGCTGGTGTAGCGCTATTGCAGGAGGTGCTTACTTCACGCCGCCGGCGGTCAGGCCGCCGATCAGGTAGCGCTGGAAAATCAGGTACAGCAGCACCACAGGAATGGCGCAGACCAGTGCGGCCGCCATCATCTGGCTGTAGACGGGAATGGCCCCGCCCTCCTGTCCGGCACTGAAGACCTGCAGGGCTACCGCGGCGGTGTGCGTATCCGGACGGGTGAACACCGACGCGAACAGCACATCGTTCCAGCCGAGCAGGAATGCGAAGATCCCGGAGACGACAATCGCGGGCCAGCTCAGGGGAACGATGATCCTGAACAGGATCCCCAGATTGGAGGCGCCATCAATCCGCGCGGCCTCCTCCAGTTCGCGTGGCAGACCACGCAGGTAGGTCACCATCACCCAGGTGGAAAACGGGAGGGCAAAGGTCAAATACGCGATGAACAGCCCCCACAGGGTGCCGATGACCGTGATCCCCAGGTAGGTCCCGGCGGAGGAGAACAGCACGAAGACGGGCAGCACCATCAGGGTTCCGGGCACGCTTTGCAGGCCGAGCAGGCCACGCAGGATTGTCAGCCGGCCGAAGAAGGTGAACCGCACCAGCACGTACGCCGTTCCCACCGCGATGATGGCAGAGACTATGGCCACCGAGCCGGCCACAATGAGGCTGTTGACGATGCCCCGGCCCAGCCCCACCGTCGTCCAGATTTTGCTGTAGCTTTCCA
>JBBRKU010000145.1:0-5878 GCA_038231735.1 Actinomycetales bacterium
CCCAATATTCTGCACCAGGGCACCAGCGTACGCTTACATCGCAGAGGGCCATTCAGCATCGCAGGCTTAAAATGAGACCTCGCAGCCGGGAAGGAAGGGGTCACGACGACATGAAAATCAGAGGGGCAATACTCGAAGAAATCGGGCGGGCGCGCCCGTACGGGACCAGCCGCCCGATCGTGATCAGCGAGTTGGAACTCGACGATCCGCGCCCCGGGGAGGTTCTGGTCCGCATCGAAGCAGCGGGTATCTGTCACTCCGACCTCAGTGTCGTCAACGGCAGTCGGGTACGGCCGGTGCCGATGCTTCTTGGCCATGAGGCTGCAGGCCGCATCGAGAAGCTGGGCGACGGAATCGTAGACCTCGCTGTAGGCCAACGGGTCGTCATGACCTTCCTCCCTCGGTGCGGCACGTGCGCGGGGTGCCTGACCGGAGGCAGGTTGCCCTGCAGTGTCGGTTCGGCATCGAACAACGCTGGCGTTCTCATGAACGGCGGCGTACGCCTGCACCGCGACGGGCGCGACGTCGCACACCATCTGGGTGTATCCGGATTCGCCACCCACGCAGTGGTGAGCAGACATTCGATCGTGCCCGTTGGTGACGATATTCCCGCGGACATTGCCGCCGTTCTCGGCTGCGCGGTGCTGACCGGTGGAGGAGCTGTGCTCAACGCTGGAAACCCACAGCCCGGCGATTCGATCGCGATCGTCGGCCTCGGTGGTGTCGGCATGGCGGCGCTCATCACGGCCGTGAGCCTTGGCAAGGGCGACGTCATCGGCATCGACGCAGTGCCAGCGAAGCTTGTGAAGGCCAAAGAGCTAGGGGCGCGAGCAACGTACTCGCCGCAGGAAGCCATCGATGCAGGGATCAAGGCATCCATCGTTGTCGAGGCTGCCGGAAACGTTCACGCCTTCGAGACGGCAGTGGCCATGACAGCGGTCGGCGGATGCACAGTGACGGTCGGCCTGCCAGCTCCGGATGCCCGCTCCAGCGTCGCTCCGCTGGGTCTCGTTGCCGAGGCCCGCTCCATCGTCGGCAGCTATATGGGATCCGCCGTGCCTTCCCGCGATATCCCGAACTACGCGCAGCTCTGGCGTGAGGGCACACTTCCCGTCGACGAGCTGATTTCCAGGCGCGTGACGCTCGATGAAATCAATGAGGCGATGGACGAGCTCGCAGACGGCAAGGCGATCCGACTGGTGATCATATTCGGTGATTGAGCTGCACGGCCGGCCCGTAGAGTTCCCGGGCCACGCCGCCGACCGACGCGATCAGCTCCTCAAAACACTGCTCCGGGTCATTGTCCACCACAATCCGGGCGTTCGGCGCCTTGCCCCAGAGCCCGCGGTAGTCCGCCACCGTGGTGCCCACCAGCAGCGGCGAGGTGGTTTCGACGTCGACGGTCGCCAATCGCGTCCGGTAGGGCGTGCGCCCCGCCGCCACCGCGGCCGCAAAGGCGTCGTGCATGTGGGCAATGTAGCCCTGTTCGTAGCGCCGGTGGAACTCCATATAGAACCGGATGGCATCCGAGAGGCACGCCACCAGCGGGTTGTCCGAGTTGCTGCGCTGCCCTTCCGGCTGCTCCGGCAGCACCAGTTCCGGCGTTGCGCCGGCAACCCGGGCCAGCTGCGACAGATGCTCCGGGCGGAGCTCGATCCGTTCGGTGCTTTCCAGCGCGCAGACCACCGGCAGCTTCTCCTCGGGCAGCCCGATGTAGGCCGCAAACACCTCCCTGGCAGCATGCGGATCCACCGAGACGTTCCATTCCGCCGTCGGCGTGGTGTTTCCCTGGTAGTTGAAGCATCCGCCCATGATCACCAGCCCCTTCAGCAGCCGGGGCAGCTCCGGCTCGCGCCGCAGCGCGAGGGCAAAATTGGTCAGCGGACCGGTGATCAGTCCTGTGATCTCCCCCGGATGTGCGCGCACCTCCTCCACCCAGACGTCGACGGCGTGGCGCGGCGAGATGGCCTGGGCCGGCATCGGCAGCACGGCGTGGCCAATGCCCTGCGGCCCGTGTGTTTCCTCGGTGGTCACCAGCGGGATCTCCAGCGGAACCTCCGCGCCAATGGCCACCTCGATTCCGGCCCTGCCGCAGAGTTCCAGCAGCGCCAGGTTATTGAGCGCCACCTGCCGGGCACCCACGTTGCCGGCCGTGCAGGTGATGGCCTGGACATGGACCTCGGGCCGGGACAGCAGGTACACCACTTCCAGGGCGTCATCTATCCCGGTGTCAACGTCCAGCAGGACGCGGTTCAGGCCCTGCTGCTCCCGGACAGGACTCATGAAAACAGCGCGACCTTCGGGGTCACCGGGAAGATCCCATCCAGCTCGGACAGGTCCTCGGCGGAGGGCTTCCAGCACACCGCGGCGGCGTTGGCCTTGATCTGCTCAACCGTGGTGGCGCCCGCGATCACGCTGCCTACCGACGGTTGCGCGGCGAGCCAGGAGAATGCGACCTGGACCTCGGTCAGCCCCCGGGCCTTGGCGAAGGAACTGAAGCTGCCCAGCTGCTCCCAATCCGCCATTTCCAGAAGGTTGGTCCGTGAATGGGTCAGCCGGCTGCCCGCGGGAGCCTTGCCCTTGCTGTATTTGCCGGTCAGCAGGCCGTTGGCCAGCGGGAAGTACGGCAGCACGCCAAGCCCGTAGGCCTGCGCCGCCGGGGTCACTTCCAGCTCGGCCCGGCGGTCCAGCAGGTTGTAGTGGTTCTGTGAGGAGACGAACGGCGTGTAGCCCCCGGCCCGGGCGGTGAACTCCGCCTCCGCGATCTGCCAGCCCGCCCGGTTGGAATGGCCAAGGTAGCGGACCTTCCCGGACTTCACCAGCTGATCCAAGGCCGCCAGCGTCTCCTCCACCGGGGTCAGGGGATCCGGCACGTGGAACTGGTACAGATCGATCCAATCCGTGCCCAGCCGGCGCAGCGACGCCTCCACTGCCTTGATGACGTAGCGCCGGGACCCCCGACGGTCCCAGTCCACCCCGTTGGCCCCGTGCATGTCCATGCCGAACTTGGTGGCCACAATAACGTCGTCGCGCTTCTTCAGCAGCGCCTTGCCGAGCATCTCCTCGCTCAGCCCGTTCGTCTTGCCGTAGGTGTCCGCAACGTCCAAAAACGTGATTCCTGCATCAAGTGCCGCACTGATCACCGTGGTCGTGCCCCGTTGGGTCTCCGTTGGCGTCCCCGGCCGGCCCAGGTTGTTGCAGCCAAGGCCGACGACGGAAACGGCCAATCCGGATTTACCAAGCTGGCGGAATTCAGTCATGCTTCCACCCTAATATGTCTCACTCGGTGTTCGTGTGCGCGGCCGCGGCGGCCGCGTTATCGATCCCCCGACGCGTTGCCAGGAGCAGGCAGATGACGTCGAGAGCCACGTGGGTGACCTGGTCAAAGAGGCTGGAGAGCGGCTGAACGGTCCCGGCCTCTCCCGGCCGGCGGTATTTCGTGGCTGCGGGAGCAGCAGAACCGTCGCGGCGTGGTACCGACGGTGTGGTGCTCTCCCCGATGGTCCAATTGCTGGGTGTCGGAGGGGGAAACGTTGGTTTCACTCATCGCGATGCCACCCCATCAGCGGCGGCCCGGACCGCCCGTACGGCCGCGACAGGATCCTCGGCGCCCGTGATTGCGGAGCCCACGATGGCACGGAGGTTCTGGACTCCGCCAAGCGCGGCCAGCTCGTGCGGCCCGAGGCCACCGGCAACGTCCACCGGTCGTCCGGAAGCCCGCGGCCCCAGGAGGTAGCCCGGGTTGGCACCGGACTGCCGTGTCGACGGTAACATCCTCCGCGAGGGCCAGTACCGTTGCCGATGATGCACCGGCGTCGACGGCCAGGCCGAATTCGAACGCAGCGTCATCCACGGTCTTCAGGTCGGCCAGAACCGGCTTACCACCGGCGGCCTCAACAATCTGTGCCACCGCGTCCATACCGTAGCGCTTGACGAGTGAGGTGCCTACCTCGATCCAGTCTGCATAGGGTGCGACGGCTCGGGTGATGTCGATTGCCCGCCGTAGTGGCATCCGATCAAGTGCAATCTGCAGCTGCACTGGTTACTTCCCTTCTGCTGGGTGGAGCTGGTCATGGTCCGCCAGGAACGCCGCAAGCGCCGGCCGGTCAGGAAGGCCATCCTTGTCGCCGCGGCTGGTGGTGGCAAGCGCGCCGATCGCCGCGGCCCTCTTGAGCGCGGCCTCGACCGGCAGCCCGTTCAGGTGCGCGCTGATCAGGCCGACGGCGAATCCGTCCCCGGCGCCGACGGTATCGACCACCTCCACCGGGAAAATCGGACGGTCCCGGCGGCCGGTAGCCGTGTGTAGCGAGGCGCCCTGCACGGCGGCCTTCACGACGACGCGCTGGGCCCCGCGGTCAAGGTAGAACCGGGCCACCTGGTCCGCATCCGCACAGGGCAGACCGGCCAACAGCCGTCCCTCGGTCAGACCAGGCAGAACCCAGTCAGCGGTGGCGGCAACAGCGTTTGTCACCCGGATCATTTCTTCCGGCGATGCCCAGAGGCCGGGCCGCAGATTGGGGTCGAAAGAGACCGTCATTCCGGATTCCCGGGCTATCGTGATGGCCCGGAGCGTGAAGGCGCGGGTGCTTGGCGAGAGCGCGAGCGGGATTCCGGTCACGTGGAGGTGGCGCGCCACGGCGATGTAGGCGTCTGTGGCGGGCGACGGCGCCAGGCGGCTGCCGGCTGAGTTCCTGCGGAAGTAAGCGACGTCCGGGTCCCCGCCGTCCGCACGGCTCTTGAGCTGGAATCCCGTGGCGGCCCCGGAGTCGAGGGAGACCGCAGCGGTGTCGACGCCGTGGCCGGCCAGTTCCGCGAGCGCAAAGCGGCCAAAATGATCCTCACCCACACGGCCCACCCAGCCGACGCGATGGCCCAGCCGGGCCAGGCCGATGGCGACGTTCGTTTCGGCTCCGGCCAGGGCACGGTTGAAATTCGCTGCGCGTTCCAATGGTCCCGACTCGGTGGCGACGAACATCGCCATCACCTCCCCGAAGGTGACGACGTCCAGCGCCGGGCCGTTCACGAAACTGTCCCGGCGGCCGCGAGGACGGGTTCCGCAGCCACAGTACTCTCCAACCGGCCGAGCACCGGCGAGCTGACCGAGACCCGGTCCCCGGGCCGAATCCGGCCGGCCGCACCGGGCGCGCCGGTGAGCACGACGTCCCCGGGTCCCAGCGTCATGAACGAGGTGATGTACACCAGCACGTCCACGACGCTCCGGGCCAGATTCGCGGTGCTTCCCGATTCGAGCGGCACGTCGTTAATACTCAAGGTGAGGCGCACATCCGAGGGATCAAGCCCGGTTTCGAGCCAGGGTCCCAGCGGGGTCCACCCGTCGAAGCCTTTGGCCGTTGTCCAGAGCGGATCGCTGGCCTGGAGGTCGCGCGCAGTGACATCGTTCGAGAGCGTGAAACCGAGCACGTTCTGGAGCGCGTCCTGCGGCCTCAGGTGCCGCGCCGTCCGGCCGATCACGACGGCAAGTTCGGCTTCGGCGTCCACCCGCCCAATGCCTTGCGGTACCGGGATTGCGCTCCCCGGACCGGTCAGCGCACGGGCCGGTTTGAGAAAGGCCTGCGCTGGCAGTTCCCGATCTGCGGGCCCGGTGTTGTGCGCCATGCCCACCACGTTTATCGGTGTGGCCGGCGCCAGCAGCCGCGCGCCCTCCAGCGGCAGCCTCTCACCGGTGGCAACCGGCACGCCCGGCCACGGGTCCTCGATCAGTACCAGGGTGGAACCCTCGACGACGGCCCATCTGGGGCCGCCGTCGTGGTCGACACGGGCGAGCCTCATTCAGGCCCTCTTCGGATCGCTGGAGAGGGGCAGTTGCGCCCCGAGGAGCGTACGTGAGGCTGCGGCGGGACGCACCCACAACATGATC
>JBBRKU010000146.1:0-5853 GCA_038231735.1 Actinomycetales bacterium
AATACAGCTATGACGCCTCGAACTACCGGGTTGGCCCGCTTGCCGTGGTCTTTCCCCGGTCCGCCCGCGAGGTCGTCACGGTGGCCAGGTTCTGCCACCAACGTTCGCTGCCACTGACCGCCCGCGGCGGCGGGACATCCATGGCGGGCAATGCCGTGGGCAGCGGCCTGGTGCTGGATTTCTCCCGGCACATGACCGGAATCAGCAGCCTGGATGCGCAGGGGCTCAGTGTCGTGGCGGAACCGGGTGTGGTGATCACGGGGTTGCAGAAGCATGTTGAACGGGCCACCGGAGGCGGACTGACGTTTGCCCCGGATCCGTCCAGCAAGTCGCGGGCCACGATCGGCGGGGCGGTGGCCAATGATGCCTGCGGTAACCATTCGGTGCGCTACGGCCGGACCTCCGACCATGTGGAGGAGCTGTCCCTGGTCACCGCGGACGGATTCGCCATCACCGCCGGACCGGACGGCCTGGCCGCCACCGATCCGCAGGATGCTGACTCCGTCCGCAAGGCGGAGGAGCTGACCGCAGGGCTGAAGCGCCTGGCCGCGGACAACCTGGCCGCGTTCCGGCTGGAACTGGGCCGGATCCCGCGCCAGGTCTCCGGCTACCACCTGTCCCACCTGCTGCCGGAGAACCGCTTCAATATTGCCCGCGCGCTGGTGGGCAGCGAGGGGACCTGCGCCATTGTGGTCGCCGCCAAGCTCCGGCTGGTGCCCAAACCGGCCAAGGCCCTGCTGGTCGCTCTGGGCTACGACGATGTGGTCGATGCCGCCCGCGATGTGCCGGCAATCCTGGAATTCCACCCCGCCGCCATCGAAGGCATCGACGAGGCCATCGTGGCGACCATGCAGCACCGCCGCGGCGTGGATTCGGTCAGCGGCCTGCCAGCGGGCAACGCCTGGCTGTACGTGGACCTGGACGGTGAGAACGACGACGACGTTGCCGCCCAGGCGCAGCGGCTGCTGACAACCCTGCAGCAGCACGGTCATGTGCGCGAAGGCAGGGTGGTCCAGGACCTCAAGGACCGTGCCAGCCTCTGGCGGGTCCGCGAGGACGGTGCCGGACTGGCCGCGCGCCTGCACACCGGAGACGAATCCTGGCCGGGCTGGGAGGATTCCGCCGTCGCCCCGGACAAACTGGCCGACTACCTTTCCGATTTCCGCGCGCTGCTGGACCGCCATGCGCTGCGGGGCGTCCTGTACGGGCACTTCGGCGCCGGCTGCATGCACGTCCGCGTCACCTTTGACCTGCGCAGCGACGAAGGCCGCCGGGTCTTCGACCGCTTCACCCGTGAAGCCGCCAAACTGGTGGTCAGCCACGGCGGCTCACTCTCCGGCGAACACGGCGACGGCCGCGCCCGCTCGGCACTGCTGCCGATCATGTACACCGCGGTGATGCTGGACGCCTTCCGGGGCTTCAAAACCATCTGGGATCCGTCCAACATTCTCAATCCCGGTTCCCTGGTGGACCCGGTACCCGTCACGGCTGACCTGGCCCTGGCCGGTGTCCCGGAGCGCGAATGGCGGACCTCCTTTGACCTGGTTGCCGCGGGGAACGCGGGGGTGTCCGGCCATACCGGTCATACCGTCAGCCAGCAGGATCCGTTTACGCAGGCGGTGCAGGGGTGCGTCGGCATTGGCCGCTGCCGCAGCGATTCCGGCGGGGTCATGTGTCCCAGCTTCCGCGCCACCGGGGATGAAAAGGACTCCACCCGCGGCCGCGCCAGGGTGCTCCAGGACATGGTCCGCAACTCCCCGAGCGTTGCCGAGGGCTGGAAGTCCAAGGATGTCCGCGATGTGCTGGACCTTTGCCTGTCCTGCAAGGCGTGCTCCACCGATTGCCCGGTCGGGGTGGACATGGCCACCTACAAGGCCGAGTTCTTTGACCATTTCTACGCCGGTAAATTCCGGCCGCTCTCGCACTACTCGCTGGGCTGGCTGCCGCGCTGGCTGAAAATCGCCGGTAGGGTCGCTCCGCTGGTCAACGCCGTGATGGGCGGCCCCGCGGGCAAGCTGATCGCCCGGCTCGGCGGGCTCACCACGCACCGGGCGTTCCCGCGGTTTGCCGGCGCCAATGACTGGCGCAAGAGCATCGAAGCGTCCGGCACCCACCCGGCGGCCGACGTCGTCCTGTTCGTGGACACCTTCACCCGTGGTTTCCGGCCCGAGGTCGCCGGCGCGGCGGAGCGCGTCTTCCGCGACGCGGGGTGGACCACCGAATGCATTGCCGAGGTCTGCTGCGGCCTGACCTGGATCTCCACCGGCCAGCTGGGCACCGCCAAGAAGATGCTTGCCAAGGCAGCTGCCACGCTCGACGACGGCACGGACCGCCCGATTGTGGTGCTGGAACCGAGCTGTGCGGCAGCCCTGAAGAAGGATCTGCCCGAGCTCGTCCACACGGACCAGGCCCGCCGCGTTGCCGGCAGGATCCACAGTTTTGCCACGGCCGTAACCGAACTGGCCGCCTCCGGCTGGGAGCCGGCGTGGCCGGGCGGGCGGGCGCCGGAAGCGGTCACCGTCCAGACCCACTGCCATGAGTATTCCGTGTTCGGCGAGACCAGCCAGCGCGCGGCGCTGAACGCCGTCGGCATCCGCAACGTCACCGAGGTCACCGGCTGCTGCGGAGTGGCCGGCAACTTCGGATTCGAAGCCGAGCACTACGACGTCTCCATGAAGGTCGCGGAGCAGGCGCTGATCCCGGCTCTGGCCGCCGCGCCGGGGAACCCGGTCCTGGCGGACGGCTTCAGCTGCCTGATGCAGGTGGCGCAGCTCGAACCCGGCCGCAGCGCCGGCCACCTTGCCCAGCTTCTGGACCCCGCCGCGGCACACAATCAATCAACAGACAATCCCGGGCACCAAAAGTAAGGACACCATCTGAAAGTTCAGTCAACAGCAACTCAGTCAGTACCAGTTCAGTCAGGAGCGCCGGCAGCATCCGCTGCCTCCTCCAACGCAGCCACTGCCGCGGCCGCCCGAGCCCGCGACCTGATCGCCCGGCATCCGCACCGATCTGCTGATCGACGGCCCGACTGTCGTGGCCTAGGTCAGGTGCGAGCTCAGCAGCGTGCACGGCAGGCTCCTCGGCTCGGCACCGGTCACCCGTTCCAGGGCGTCCTCCATGTGGCTGATCAGCATCTTGCCAACCAGCTGGTCGCTGCCGCCACTCAGGGCCTCGGCGATGGCCCGATGTTCGAAAGCGCCGCATGGCCGAAGTCCGGCCAGCTCGCCATTGAAGCTGCGGGCACGTCGACCCAGTCTTTAAAGGGCCCCTTCATGCCTGAGGGGTCGAAGAGCTCCGCGCCAGGCTCGGCAAGCGCGGCTGCGTGCTCCGGGGACTCGCGGCCGAGCTTGAAGGCCATCGACTCCCCATGCAGGCAGGCGATGGCCTTCTTGTTCGCCATCAGGGCCCTGGCACCGAACGTCTGCCCAACGACGACGCCGGCTCCGGCCAGATCCGCCGCGACGGCTTCAAATCCCGCGGTGGCCTCAGATGAAGACTCTTTCTTATCCATGGCTGAATTCCCCGGCCCGTTCGGTTAGGAGGCTTCGATGGCTTCCGCGGCGGTGGGGTCCGATTCGTTGAGGAACTTCGAGATCCGCTGCGCCTCATCGGCCTCGCCGATGGCGCCCGCCGCCCGGCCCAGCGCATACAGGGCCCGCAGGAAACCGCGGTTGCCCTCGTGCTCGAAGGGCACCGGCCCGGCACCACGCCAGCCGTTGCGGCGAAGTGCGTCCAGGCCGCGGTGGTACCCGGTGCGGGCATAGGCGTAGGACTCGATGGTCCGGCCCTCGGAAAACGCCTCATCCGCCAGGATGGCCCACAGCAGCGACGACGTCGGATGCTTGGCGGCCAGGTCGACGGCCTCATCGCCCGCGGCCAACCGCTCCGAAATCTCGGGCTCGGCGGGCAGCAGCGTCGGCTCCGGGCCGAGCAGGTTCTTGCGGAATTCGTCGGACATGGCTCCCTTTCGGGGGATGGGAATTCTTTCAGGGGAATTGTCGTAAAAGGATCCGCCGGGTCCGAGGACCCGGCGGACCCGCTCCGAAACTTAGAAGGTCTTACCCGCGGAACCGAGCTCCTGAGCTGCCACCACCACGCGGGCGGCCAGCCCCTTTTCGGCGGCCGCGCCCCAGACACGCGGGTCGTAGGTCTTCTTGTTGCCGACCTCGCCGTCAACCTTGAGCACGCCGTCGTAGTTGCGCAACATGTGGTCGGCCACCGGGCGCGTGTAGGCGTACTGCGTGTCCGTGTCGATGTTCATCTTGATAACGCCGTAGGAGACCGCATCCCTGATCTCCTGCTGGCTGGAGCCCGAGCCGCCGTGGAAGACCAGGTCAAAGGGGTTGTTCTTACCGATCTTGGCTCCCACTTGTTCCTGGATGTCCTTGAGGATCTCCGGGCGCAGCTTCACGCCACCGGGCTTGTACACGCCGTGCACGTTGCCGAAGGTCAGGGCCGTGATGTAGCGGCCGTTTTCGCCGGATCCCAATGCTTCGACGGTTGCGAGGCCGTCCGCCACGGTGGAGTACAGCTTTTCGTTAATGGCGTTCTCCACGCCGTCTTCCTCGCCGCCGACGGCGCCGATCTCGACCTCAAGGATAATGTGCGCGGCGGAGGTGCGGGCCAGCAGGTCTCGGCCAATCTTGAGGTTGTCCTCCAGCGTCTCGGCGGAGCCGTCCCACATGTGCGAGTTGAAGATCGGGTCCTTGCCGGCCTTCACGGCGGCCTCGGACGCGGCCAGCAGCGGCAGCACAAAGCCGTCCAGCTTGTCTTTGGGGCAGTGGTCCGTGTGCAGGGCCACGTTGACAGGGTAATTCCTGGCAACTTCCCGCGCAAAGGCGGCAAAGCCCAGCGAGCCGGCGACCATATCCTTCACGGAGGCGCCTGACCAGTAGGCCGCGCCGCCGGTGGAAACCTGGATGATGCCGTCGCTTCCGGCATCCGCGAAGCCCTGAAGCGCCGCGTTGAGGGTCTGCGAGGACGTCACGTTGACGGCCGGGTAGGCGAAGCCGCCCGCCTTGGCTCGGTCAATCATTTCGGCATATTTATCCGGTGTTGCAATGGGCATGGTGACTCCTTTTTCAGGACCGTTTTGAGGCGTGGGCCACGGGCAAACTTCTGTTGGCTACCTACATCCTAGCCAGATCCCGATTCCGGACGAATATGATGAAGCGGACGACGACGGCGACGCGAGCCTGCCGCGGTCAGTGGCCGTCTTTGCCCCGGCTGGCCATTGCGCCCGCCACGCGGTAGCTCATGCTGCCCACGCCCGTAACGTCGTCATACCCCTTGGCCGTGGCCAGCGAGGTGTCGTGGTCCAAGGACACCAGATAGCGGTTGCCCGTGGTCCGGCTGGTGTAGGCCAGGGCAGCCGGCTGGTCCAGTGGTTGGACATCGTTGAACACGCCTGGGTTGGACTGTGCCAGCCGGTACAGCGCGGGGTTGGCAAAGCCGATCGCTTCGCCGGAGGTCTGCTGGGCGACGGCCACCTGGCCCGCGGTCAGCGGCGAGGCCAGCGAGGTTCCGCCGTAGGTCGCCGTCGCATACGGATTTGTGCTCAGCGTGTCGTCATTGTTGATGGCGCTTAGGCCGACCGTGTAGCCCGTGTAGGGATCCGCCAGAGAGGAAACATCAGGGGAAACACGATGGCCCTTGGCCAAGGAATCCGGGACCACGCCGGCTTGGTACCTGGGCTGGGCAAAGACGGCACTGACTCCGCCGCCGGCGCCGCCGCCGAATTTCGTACCGGGAATCGGCTGCAGATAGCGCTGGGTTCCGTCAGCGTTGACAATGATCCTGTCCAGCCGGTCGCCCCAGGCGGTTTCGAAGAGGTAGTTGCCTTTCTTGCCC
>JBBRKU010000147.1:0-5811 GCA_038231735.1 Actinomycetales bacterium
CTGGCGCCCCATGGCGACGACCAGCATCCTGGTCTTCTGGCCGCCGTCGGCCGCGTGCACCACCCCCTCGGCAACATGCAATACGCCCAGCACTGCCGCGGAGTCGGTATCGGACAGGGCCCTGCCCACCTGGTCCTGATCCAGCAGGCCGGAACTGTCCGCGACCGCAATCCGGAGGACCTCGCGGCGGCGGATCAGCCGGATCAGCCGCATGGCCTGGGACGGATCCGCGTGCCGGGACATCTTGGACTGGATCTCCTGCCACTGCGCCGCGAAGCTGACCGGGACCAGATCCTTATCCGTGCCCAGCCAGGCCGTGGCCTCCGGCGACACCTCCAGCAGATCCGTGATCAGCCGTGAGCTGGAGAGGATGTGGCACAACCGCTCCGCCGCGGCCTGCGAATCGCGCAGCATCCCCAGGTACCAGTGCGAGGTTCCCAGCGCGTCGCTGATCCGGCGGAATGCCAGCAGACCGGCGTCCGGATCCACCCCGTCGGCCAGCCAGTCCAGCAGCACCGGCAGAAGCTGGCGCTGCAGCGCGGCCCGGCGGCTTACTCCCGCGGTCAGGGCCCCGATATGCCGCATCGCTCCGGGAGCATCCCGGTACCCCAGCGCCGCCAGCCGGCCCTGCGCCGCCTCCGAGGTGAGCGTGACGTCGTCGGCACTCAAATGCGCCGCCGTATTGAGCAGCGGCCGGTAGAAGATGCGCTCATGGAGGGAGCGAACGCTCCGCTTGACCCTTTGCCACTGGGCCAGCAGCGCGTCCCCGGAGGGCCGGACCGACACCAGAGGTCCCGCGGCGGCCTTGGCCAGCGCCCGCAGCTGGCTGTCCGCCGTCGGCATCAGGTGCGTGCGGCGCATCTGGACCAGCTGGATCCGGTGTTCGAGCACACGCAGATACCGGTAGTCGCCGTCGAAGTCCCGGGCGTCGGTGCGCCCGATGTAGCCAGCCGAGGAGAGCGCCGCAATGGCCGACGTCGTGTCCCGGCAGCGCAGCGACGGATCGGCCTTGGCGTGGACCAGCTGCAGCAGCTGGACCGTGAACTCCACATCCCGCAGACCTCCCCGGCCCAGTTTGATCTGGCGGGATTCCTCCTGCGCCGGAATGTGTTCCGTGACCCGCCGGCGCATCGCCTGGACGGATTCCACGAAACCCTCACGCTCCGAAGAACTCCAGATCATCGGAGCCACGGCGTCCTCGTAGCGCGCGCCCAGGGCCGCGTTTCCGGCAACGGTCCGCGCCTTCAGCAGGGCCTGGAACTCCCAGCTGTGCGCCCAGCGCTGGTAGTAGTTCAGGTGTGATTCCAGCGTCCGCACCAGCGGCCCGTCCTTGCCCTCCGGCCGCAGATTGGCATCGACCTCCCAGAGCCCGGGTTCCCGTGCCGGCGCATTGATGGCCCGGGAGATCCCGCTGGCCAGCTTGGTGCCGATCGAGACGGCGTCCGCCTCGTCAAGGTCCGGCGCGTCGATGACGTAGATGACGTCCACGTCGGAGATGTAGTTCAGTTCCCGGGCCCCGCATTTGCCCATGCCGATCACGGCCAGCTGCACCGCCGCGACGTCCTCGGCGCCGATCTTGCCGGCCAGCTCGTGCCGCGAAACCGCAAGGGCGGCCTCCAGCGCAGCGCCGGCCAGGTCCGCCAGCTCCGCCCCCGCGGCGGGCATGAAGTCCTGCGGGGAGGCCGCGCACAGATCACGGATCGCCAGGTCGGTCAGATGCCGGCGGTACCGGGTGCGCAGCGCAATATACGCCTCGGTCCCGCCCAGCCCAGCCACCGGCGTCGGCGCCTGCGGATCCGCGCCCACGGCGGACAGCAGGGACGAGCGCAATTCCGCCGCTGGCCTGGTCCGAGGTTCAGGACCAACCCGCTGCTCCAGCACGTCCAGATGGTCGGGATGCCGGATCAGGAACTCAGCCAGCGCTTCCGAAGCGCCCAGCAAACGGAACATCGGCTCGCTGCGTTCCGGGTCGCCGTCGTCCATCAGCCGCCGCAGCTGCGGATTGTGCTCCAGCAGCCGGACCAGCGACTGCAGCGCCAGATCCGGATCCGCCGCCATTGCCAGGCCCTCGAAAAGCCGCGGCTCCGCAATGCCCGCCAGCTCGGGCGCCCTCAGGAACCGCTCGCTCTTCTCCAGATCGGCGAAGCCGTTGGCAATGAGCGTGCGCTGGAGGCTCACCACAGCCGCATCCTAGAGAATGCCCAGATTGCGCTGCAGCTCGTAGGGCGTGACCTGCATCCGGTAGTCCTGCCACTCCGCACGCTTGTTGCGCAGGAAGTGTTCAAAGACCTGCTCGCCCAGGATCTGCGGCATCAGCTCGGATTCCTCCATCTGGCGGACCGCATCATGGAGGCTGGACGGCAGCGGATCATGGCCCATCGTCCGGCGCTCCGCCGCCGTCAGGGACCAAATATCGTCCTCCGCCGCGGGCGGCAGCTCATAGCCTTTCTCAATACCCTTCAGCCCGGCGCCCAGCAGCACCGCATAGGACAGATACGGGTTGGCCGCCGAATCGATCCCGCGGTATTCGATCCGTGCCGACTGACCCTTGCCGGGCTTGTATAGCGGAACCCGCACCAGCGCCGAACGGTTGTTGTGGCCCCAAGACAGGTAGCTGGGCGCCTCACCACCACCCCACAGCCGCT
Source organism: Actinomycetales bacterium (assembly GCA_038231735.1). Lineage (GTDB taxonomy): Bacteria > Actinomycetota > Actinomycetes > Actinomycetales > Micrococcaceae > Arthrobacter_M. The sequence continues at coordinate 2,646 of JBBRKU010000147.1, forward strand.
TGTAGGAATTCACAAACTGGTTGGTGACAGCGGTGAACTCCGGGGCATGGTGCAGGATGCCGGCAATGAACTGGCGGGCCGTTTTGGAAAGCTGGAACTCCGCCCCTGCCTCGTAGAACGCGTTGGCATCACCCTCGAAAAGCGAGAAATGCGTGTGCATGCCCGAGCCCGGGTGATCGGAGAACGGCTTCGGCATAAACGTCGCGTACGTCCCTTGCTGCAGCGCAACCTCCTTGATCACGGTCCGGAACGTCATGATGTTGTCCGCCGTCTGAAGGGCATCCGCATACCGCAGATCGATCTCGTTCTGTCCCGGACCGCCCTCGTGGTGGCTGAACTCCACCGAGATGCCCACGTTTTCCAGCATCGTCACTGCCGTGCGGCGGAAGTCCTGTGCCACCCCGCCCGGAACATGGTCAAAGTACCCGGCCTGGTCCACCGGAACCGGAATGCCATCCGCTCCCAACTCCTGGGACTTGAGCAGGTAGAACTCGATTTCCGGATGCGTGTAGCAGGTGAACCCCATGTCCGCAGCCTTGGCCAGCGTGCGCTTGAGGACATTGCGCGGATCCGCCGCGGAAGGCTCGCCGTCCGGGGTCAGTATGTCGCAGAACATCCGCGACGTCTGTTCCGTTTCACCGCGCCACGGCAGGATCTGGAACGTCGAAGGATCCGGCTGGGCCAGCATGTCCGACTCGAAGACACGGGCCAGGCCCTCAATGGACGATCCATCGAAACCGAGGCCCTCTTCAAACGCCCCTTCGACCTCCGCCGGTGCCAGCGCCACGGACTTCAAAGAGCCGACGACGTCGGTGAACCAGAGGCGCACAAAACGCACGTCACGCTCTTCGATGGTCCGAAGGACAAACTCCTGCTGACGGTTCATGAACTCCTCATTCCGGTACGCGACAAACGTCTGGTCCCATCCTAATTCGGCAGTGCGTCAATATCCCGCCGCGCGCGGCGGCCGCACCACCGACAATCGCGCCTACCGCTTTCCAGTAGGCTCGTTCCATGAGTTCCGCAGAAGTTGCCCCGCCGTACGGTTCCGGGCCAGCCACGCCAGCCACGCCCATCAAGCGGATCCGCACGCATCATCTGCAGCAGGCCAAGGACAACGGCACGAAGTTCGCCATGCTGACGGCCTACGACCAGTATGCCGCGCAGATTTTTGATGAGGCCGGCATCGAGGTTCTGCTGATCGGCGACTCCGCGGCCAACAACGTCTTGGGCTATGAAACTTCCCTGCCCATTACGCTGGATGAACTGATTATCTTCTCCCGCGCCGTCTCTTCCGGCGCCAACCGGGCACTGATCGTGGCCGACCTGCCCTTCGGCAGTTACGAAACCTCGCCCGGACAGGCCAGTGCCTCGTCCGTCCGGTTGATGAAGGAAGGCCTGGTACACGCCGTCAAGATGGAGGGCGGCGCCTACTACACCGACACCGTCCGGGCGATGACCGCCGCCGGCATTCCCGTCATGGCGCACATCGGCTTCACCCCGCAAAGCGAGCACGCCTTGGGCGGCTACCGCGTGCAGGGCCGCGGCGACGCAGGCCAGGTTCTTGTTGACGACGCCGTGGCCTTGGCCGAAGCTGGCGCTTTCTGCGTTCTGATGGAAATGGTCCCCGCCGATGTCGCCAGAGCCGTTGACCAGGCGGTCAGTGTGCCGACCATCGGCATCGGCGCCGGGAACTCGACCACCGGTCAGGTGCTGGTCTGGCAGGACATGGCCGGATTGCGGAGCGGCCGGATCGCCAAGTTCGTCAAGCAGTATGCCGATCTCCGGACAGTCCTTTCCGACGCGGCGAAGGCCTACGGCGACGACGTCCGCAGCGGGACTTTCCCCGGCCCGGAACACTCATTCTAGGGTCAATACCGTTTACTTAGGCTTGGGAATGCGTTTGAGTGGCCAGTTGGACATTTTGCGTTTGATGACCCGTGGGTTGGATCGGGGTCTTCGCGGAGGCAGCAGCTCGTGGAGGATTTCGGTGGCGAAGGCCACGAAGCTGTTTTTAGCCTGTTTTTGAGGGGGGAAAAGCCGGGCTGCCGGCGAGGGAACGCCTGGCAGCCCGGAGAGTCCTGGTGAAGGAAATCCTGAGGGGGTCTTCCTCGAAGTGTTGGGCAACGCCGGCGATCAGGGACCTGAGGGCGTAGTGCACGCACAGGTAGCCGTAGATTTCCTGGAGAACTCCGTCGGGGGTTTTGGAACGCAGCACGATCGATGGTCCGCGCTGGTGGGTCTTGAGCTCATCGAAGCATGATTCGATCTCCCAGCGCTTGGCGTAGAGCCCGGCCAGGTCCTCCACCGGTGCCAGGACAGGGTCCAGGATGGTGGTGATCAGCCGGAAATCGCTGATGCTCTCACCCGTGGTGACGGTGTATTCGATCACCCGGACCTCAATCCCACCGGTTTTGTTCCGGCGGCCCCCGGTATCGGGATACAGCACCGACAGATATGACCCGTCCGGCAGTTCCCGGACCACGGGCAGCAGGGCCGAGGACTTCATCCGCCACAAAAGCTGCGCCCCGTCCCCGGCGCTGTCCTTCCACGCCGCGTAGCTGAAGAACCCGCGGTCGGCCATCAGCAACATGGACGGATCCAGGCGGTGGCGCAGGGCCGGATACATGTCGTGCTCGCTGGTCGTGCAGCTGGCAGCGACCGCCCCGATCACAGCGTGCGTGCCGCACTCCACGAGACCCAGGACCCTGGCCTGCGGGAAGGCGCTCTTGGCCTCGGATTTGGTGCCCGGACGGCCGTAAGCGCGTTCATTGGCCGTGGTATCGGCGATGTCCAAAATGGTGCCGTCCACGCTGACCAGCCGCCATGACTTGTAGAAACCAGGCCCGCCGGGGGCCGCCAGCGGCTGGGCGACCTCACTGAAGAGCTCGATCATGACCGTGGAGCCAAGCCTGGTCCTGGCCTTGAAAATCGCGGCCTTCGTCGGCATCGTCCAGCCGCCGAACCGCCCGGTGATCCAGTCCAGACCGGCCAGCAACGACCGCATCACTTCCTCGTAGGACCCGGACGAGAACAACGCCATCGCCATCACGTAGTACACCATCAACCGCGCCGGCAGCAGCCGGGTCCGCTGCTGCCCCGCCCCGGTCCGGGCGATCACACGGTCCACCACATCTGGGGAGAAGACGCGCGTCAGCACCCCCAG
>JBBRKU010000148.1:0-5787 GCA_038231735.1 Actinomycetales bacterium
TCACGGCTTCCTTCTGCCACAACCGGGTGACACCGACCCCGGCCATGGCGGGGTACTTGCTGCCGGCCATCTCGCGCCAGATCCGCCCGATCTCCCGGCCGTGGGCCTGGTAGTCGTCAACGTCAGTCAGGTAAATGTTCACGTTGACCAGGTCGCTGGGCTTGCCGCCGGCTTCCGCGAGCGTGGCCAGGACGTTTCCGAAGGCCTGCCGGAACTGTTCCACAACCCCACCGGGGACAATCCTGCCGTCCTTGTCCATGGCCGTCTGGCCACCGAGGTAAAGGACGTTCCGGGCCAGCACGCCGTGGGCGAAGCCGGACGGGGTGGCAAGCTGGGGCGGGTTAACGACGGTGTTGGTCATGGCGCTTTCCTTTGCTGTTGGGGCGGGTGGGGTGGTTGCGGGTGATGGCGGGTGGGAAGTGGCTAGTGGGAAGTGGCGGGGCATGGAATCTGTGGCCAGCGCGGGGTATTGGGCCGGCGCGGGTTGCTGTGCCGACGGGCTAGAAGGATAACTCCGCGGAAATCCTCTCCGCACACTCGAAGAGCATGGCCAGCAGCGACCGCTCACGGGCGGAGAGATCCCGGCTCCGCTCCGGATTGAAGCGGGAATCCGGGCCGGTAACGGTCAGGGAGCACAGCACGGGGCCGGCCGGGCGGTACACGGGAACGGCGAGCGCGGCAACGCCCTGCTCGGATTCGGCCAGATTCCTGGCGTACCCATCGGCGCGCGCGGACTCCAGCTCCCCGCGCAGGTCCGAGAGGCTGTGAAAACTCTCCGGGGTCCCGCTGAGCAGAGTGCCATCCGGGTAGAGCGCGGCGAGTTCATCGTCCGGAAGGTAGGAGAGCAGGAGTTTGCCGGCGGCGGTGGTGTGCGCGGGCAGGATCCGGCCCACCCGGCTGGTCACGCGCATCATGTGGTTGGATTCGACGGCGGCCACAAACCGGGTTGAGGTCCGCGACAGGATGGCAATATGGATGGTCTCCCCGGTGGCATCGCGCAGCCGTTCCATATAAGGGAGGCCGATCTCCACGCAGTGCTCAATCGCCGCGCCGGTCCCGGATCCCTGCATCGCCGAGCCGAGCTGGTACTTGCGCCCCTGGGGCCCCTGGCGCACAAAATTCGCCTCCGCCAACGTCGCCAGCAGCCGGTGCGCGGTGGAGGATCCCACCGAGAGCTTCTCCGCAATCTCGGACACGCCCAGCGTCTCGTGGACCTGGAGGAGCTCCAGGATTCTCAGCGCCTGGCTGACCGACTGCAGGGTTTCCGCCATCTGCCGTCTCCTCCACTCCGTCGATTCCACCGCGTCGATCCCACTGTGTTGATCCCATGACGTCGTTTGCGTTTTCCCGCATACAGGAAGAATGTAGCACGCCATTCCTTCATGCGGAATGTTGTGCTATTTTCAATCCAGACGCCCTTCCACGGGGCCCCAGACCCCTGTTAACCAGTTGTCGAGGAGAAGACCATGACCGATTCAGTTCTGCGCACCGATGTGAAGCCCGTCGTCACCAAGCACGGCCACGAATACGCGGATACCGGCCAGTCCGGCGGCGCACACCGCGTCTCGGGCGTCAGCATCCAGCACACCCCTGCCACCAAAATCTGGTTCGGTAAGGTCAGCAACGAGCCCGGCTTCCGCTCGCTACCGCACCACCATGGCGAGGCCGAGACCGGCGGCTATGTACTCAAGGGCATGGCCCGGATCTACTTCGGCGAGAATTACTCGGAATTCCTGGACATGGCCGAGGGCGACTTCGTTTTTGTCCCTCCGAACATGGCGCACGTCGAGGCGAACATGAGCACCACCGCGGAGCTCGTTTGGCTGACCACCCGCACGCCGGACAACATTGTGGTCAACCTGCCCGAGGTGGACGACTCCATCCTCGTAGGTTACCGCCGCGCATGAGCCGTCCCAGCGCATCCGCCGCGGCCGCCACGTCGCAAACGTTCCTGGACGCCGTCGAACTCACCGAGACGGAGCCGGAAATCTTCGAGCTGGCCTTCACCGCCGTCACCCAGTACGTGCCGTGGCCCAAGGCCTACGGCGGAGACCTGGTGGCCCAGGCGGCGTGCGCGGCGATGCGCAGCGCCGGCACGGACCGCGTGCTGCACTCGATGCACAGCTACTTCATGCGCCCCGCGGACGTCCTCTCCCCGGTCCGCTACGAGGTGGAGCGGCTGCGCGACGGCCGCTCCTACTCCACGCGGCAGGTGCGCGCCTACCAGAACGTCAGGCCAATCTTCGTCGCCCTGGCCTCCTTCCATGCCCCCGAGGAGGGCGAGGAGTTCATGGTGGAGATGCCGGCGGATCTGGCCGATCCGGAATCCCTGCCCTCCTCGGCGGACGTGCTCGACGGCGTTCCCGGCCCGGCTGCCGAGTACTGGTCCGCGGGGCGCAGCTTTGATATGCGGCACGTTCCCGGACCGGTCTATCTGAGCGTTGAGGGCGGAAAGGTGCCGCACCAGGCCGTCTGGATCAAGGCTTTCAGTCGGCTGCCCGACGACGCGCAGCTGCACCGCGCGGCGCTGGCATACGTCTGCGACTACACCATCCTTGAGCCTGTGCTGCGCCAGCACGGCTACGCCTGGGCGGACGCCGGCCTGGCGACCGCCAGTCTGGACCATTCGATGTGGTTCCACCGCGAGGGCCGGATGGACGAGTGGGTGCTCTATGCCCAGGAAGCCGTCTCCGCCCAGCACAGCCGCGGCCTGGCAACCGGCAAGATCTATGCCCGCGACGGCAGGCTTCTGGCCACCGTCGCCCAGGAGGGCATGATCCGCAAGGCCTAACCATCCACTACCCCCGTAACCCCCTGTTGAGGGCGAAAGAAATGTGAGCCAAACCACTTGCGGCCATGGAAAATCGGCCTAGACTTGATGTATCGCATTCGTAACGGTCGTCACCAGATCGGCATATCAAAGCCAGTGACGGCACCTCGAAGGGACGACGACGGCGGGATGTACCGCCGTCGTACTTAGGAAAGGCTTTGCCATGGATCTCAGTGCATCGGCGCACGTGGATACCTTTGCCCGGGACAACCTGCCCCCGGCGGACCAATGGCCCACCATCGAATTCAGCATCCCCGACGTGCAGTATCCGGACCGGCTGAACGCCGCCACAACGCTCATTGACGACGCGGTGGCGGCCTTCGGCCCGGATAGGCCTTGCCTGCTGGCCCCGGATGGAACGAGCTGGAGCTACGGCGAGCTGCTGCGGCACGCCAACCAGGTGGCCCAGGTGCTCACCGAGGACCTGGGCGTGGTGCCCGGCAACCGGGTCCTGCTGCGAGGTCCGAACAACCCGTGGCTGGTGGCCTGCTGGCTCGGCGTTCTCAAGGCCGGCGCCGTCGCCGTGACCACCATGCACGCGCTCCGTACCGCCGAAGTCCGGCAGCTGATCGACCTGACGCAGCCCGCCGTCGGACTGGCGGACCACCGCTTCGTGGCGGATCTGGAGCAGGCGGCCCCGGAGCGGATGACGGTGCTGGCCTATGGCGGTACCGGCGCGGCGGACCTGATCGCGCGCTGCGCCGCCAAGTCCGGAAACTTCACCAACGTGGACACCGCGGCCGACGACGTCGCGCTGCTGGGCCCGACGTCGGGCACCACGGGCACACCGAAGGTGACCATGCACTTCCACCGGGACATCCTGGCCAACGCAGACACGTTCGCCCGGCACATCCTGAAGCCACGGCCGGAAGACATTTTTGCCGGCACGCCGCCGCTGGCCTTCACCTTCGGGCTGGGCGGACTGGTGGTGTTCCCGCTGCGTTTCGGCGCATCCTCGCTGCTGCTTGAACGCGCCACGCCGGCCGAACTGGCCGACATCTGCGCCCGCCACCAGGTCACGGTCCTGTTCACCGCGCCGACGGCCTACCGGGCCATCCTGCGCAACGGGCAGGCGGAGCAGCTGCGCGGCCTCCGGGTGGGAGTCTCCGCCGGGGAACACCTGCCGGAACAGGTCTGGACCGAGGTTTTCGAAAAAACCGGCATCCGGCTGATCGACGGAATCGGCTCCACCGAAATGCTGCACGTTTTCATCTCCGCCGCCGATGAGGCCATCCGCCCAGGCGCAACGGGTATGGCCGTCCCCGGCTACCGCGCCGCCATCCTGGACATGGACGGGAACGAGGCCGCGGCCGGTGAGCTGGGCAGGCTGGCGGTGATCGGACCCACCGGCTGCCGCTACCTCAATGACCCCCGGCAGGCTAACTACGTCTGCAACGGCTGGAACGTCACCGGGGACACCTTCCTCCGCGACGAGGACGGCTACTTCTGGTATCAGGCCCGCTCGGATTCCATGATCGTTTCCTCCGGCTACAACATCGGCGCCCCGGAGGTTGAGGCCGCGCTCTGCCAGCACGACGACGTCGTCGAATGTGCCGTGATCGGCAAGCCGGACCTGGAGCGCGGCTCCATTGTGGCCGCCTTTGTGGTGCTGCGTGAGGGTGTGCCGGCCGACGACGGCAAGCGCCGGGAGCTGCAGGACTTCGCCAAGGCGACCATCGCGCCCTACAAATATCCGCGCGAGGTGAACTTCGTGGCGGACCTGCCCCGCAATCCCAGCGGCAAACTCCAGCACTTCCGGCTGCGCGAGGCGCAGCTCACCGTCCCCGGAAAGGACAACTAATGCGCATCGCAGTCATCGGCGGAGGCCCCGGCGGCCTCTACTTCTCGGCCCTGATGAAGCAGCTCAAGCCAAGTCACGAGATCACCGTCTGGGAACGCAACGCCGCGGATGACACCTTCGGCTTCGGCGTCGTCTTCAGCGACGAGACGCTGGGCGGCATCGGCAACGCGGACACCGTGATTGCGGCGGAAATGGCGGAACAGTTTGCCCGCTGGACGGACATCGACGTGCATTTCAAAGGCGAGATGCACACCATCGGCGGGCAGGGCTTCGCCGCGATGAGCCGGAAGGAGCTGCTCCGCCTGCTGCAGGGCCGCGCCGTCGACCTTGGCGTGGACGTTCGCTTCTCCACTCCCGCCCCCGACGTTGCTGAGCTCAGCCGCGACTATGACCTGGTGCTGGCCGCGGACGGCGTTAACTCCGCGGTGCGGGCCAGATTCGCGGAGTCCTTCGGACCGGACCTGGATCCGCGGGCCTCGAAGTTCATGTGGCTGGGCACGGACCTGGTGTTCGAGGCCTTCAAGTTCTTCGTCAAGGAAACCGAGTTCGGGGTCATGCAGATCCACGGTTACCCGTACTCCGACCAGGGAAGCACCTTCATTGTGGAGATGCATCCCGACGTCTGGGAGCGTGCCGGCTTCGGTGCCTCCGCGGGCAAGTCCTTCCCGCCGGGGACAAGCGATGAGGACTCCATCGCCAGGATCCGCGAGCTCTTTGCCGAGGAGCTGCAGGGCCACCAGGTGCTGGCGAACAACTCCAAGTGGATCAACTTCACCACTGTGCGCAACCGCAGCTGGCGGAACGGCAACATCGTGCTGCTCGGCGACGCCGCCCACACGGCGCACTTTTCCATCGGCTCCGGGACCAAGCTGGCCATGGAGGACGCGCTGGCCCTGGCCGCCTGCCTGCACGAGCACGCCGGAGTGGATGACGCGCTGGCGGCCTATGAGGCCGAGCGGCGTCCCGTCGTCGCCTCCACCCAGCGCGCCGCGCAGGCCAGCCTGGAATGGTTCGAGAACGTCGGCCAGTACAAGGACCAGGACGCCTTCCATTTCTGCATCAACCAGCTCCCGCGTAGCCGCCGCATCACCTACCACAACCAATAACATCGCGACAGCGCCTTCGCGGACCTGCTGGATGAGCACTTTGCCCGCCA
>JBBRKU010000149.1:0-5749 GCA_038231735.1 Actinomycetales bacterium
GCCGGAGTTGCCGGACGCGGCGGAAATGGTCTCGACGCTGGGCGAGGCCTTCTGCGCCGCGGCGGTCACCGCGTTGACATTGTCCTTATTGTTGACAATCAGCGGCGAGCTCGGAGCGTTCTGGACCGTGCTGGAGGACTGCGTCGAGCCGTTGAGCAGGAAGGTGGTGCCGGTCGCCGCACCGCCGCCAATCAGCGCCGCCGCAACCATGCCAGCGACGAAGATACCCGCGCCGACCTTCTTCTTCTCACGCCGCCGGCCATCGGGCTGGGATGGCTGGCCCGGGGCGTTCGACGGCGGAACGGGGGTTCCGTACTGGGTCTGGGCGTACTGCCCGTACCTGGGTTCGGGAGCCTGCTGGGACTGGGTGTGCTGCTGCGGAGCGCCGTAATGCGGCGCACCGGCCTGCGGCTGCCCCTGGTACTGCGGCGCCAGCGGCTCCGTGGGCTGCCCATGGTTCGGGTGCTGCCCGTAACTTTGCGGCTGGCCGGGGTACTGCTGCCCCTGGTCCTGGGGCTGCCCCTGCGGCTGATTCAGAGCCGGGTATTGCGACGTCGGTGCTCCGGCCTGTGGTCCCGGCTGAGTGGGACCGGGCTGGGTTGGTCCCGGCTGGGTTGGTCCGGTGACGGGAGTGGGTCCGGCGGCCTCGTGGCGCTGGTTCCACCACTCGTGCATCGGAAGCGTGGGATTGGCAGCGGGAATACTCTCGGTCGGATTCGAGACCTCGGACCCCGCAATATCGCCCGTTCCCCGGCTCGGTTCTACAGCCCGCTCCGGGCCGGATTCCTGGCCCGTGGAGCCCGTGGAGGGCGCCTCCGGCGATGCGGCTGAATGCTGTGGCTGGGACTGCCCCGCGTCGGCTCGAACATTGTGTTCCTCGCTTGACGCATCGCTGCCGTCCAAGCCTGTAGGCCCGCCGTTGTGCTCGGTCATTGGTCTTCCTTCCTCTTCGATAGTTAAACTATGGTCCCCTTCTCTGGACCATCAGCGAACGTTCGCTGGAAGCTTCCTGTGAAAGACCCTGACGACGGCGGCCCCGATTCCGTTTCGCTAGCGGCATACCGCGCCCGGTGGACTCCGTCCCAAGGCGGGTCATAGAATCAAGATGAAATGCCACGGCTACCTGCGGCTTTACGTCCGCACCGCGCGGACCTGCACCGTAGGGACCTGCACTGTAGGGACACTGCACCGTAGGGACACTGTGGCTTTTGCCCGTAGTGCTCCCTGTTGTGGGGTCTTCCGCTGCCGGGTTCAAGGGTACCTGCTGAAGGGTTTCACATGCGGTCCGGATTGAGCTTGACTAAACGAATTCTTGCCGCGGTGGGACTGGCGTCCTTCCTGTTTCTACCGGCAGCGGCGGCCTATGCCGAGCCGCCCGTGACCATCCCTTCCGGCCAGTACATCGTCGACAACGCGGGGGTGCTGGGAGGTAAGGCCGGCGACGCTAAGGACGCTATCACCAAGCTGGGCAAGGACCACGGCGTCACCATGTATGCGGTGTACGTGAAGAGCTTCGACGGCATGGATCCGGTCGCCTGGGGCCAGCAGGTTGTGCAGAACAAGCAGATGGGTCCGCATGAGACCCTCCTGGCGGTGGCCACGGACGCGGGTAAGTACAGTTTCCTGACCAGCAACGCCTCCTCGATCACCGCCGCGCAGCGGTCCACTATCGAGCAGAAGGCGATCCTGCCGCAGCTCAAATCGCACAACTGGGCGCAGGCCGCCATCGATGGCGCGGCTGCCCTGGGCGACGCGGCGGGCGGCGGCAGTGGCACCGTGCCCAATGCCACCGGCGGCCTGGTGGCGCTGGGCGTCGGCGCCGTCGTCGTGGCGGGAGGTGCCGGCACCGTCGTCGTGCTCCGCAACCGGCGCAAGAAGGCGGCGCAGGCCGCCACCGCGTCCGGCTACGGCCCCGACGGCGAGCAGCTGGATCCGATGGCCGGCGTCAGCATCCCGGAGCTGCGCAGCAGAGCCGGCTCGCTGCTGATTGCCGCCGACGACGCGATCAAGTCCAGCGAGCAGGAAATCGGCTTTGCCCAGGCTGCCTACGGCGACGAGGCGGTGGCCCCGTTCCAGAAGGCGCTGGCGGACGCGAAGGGGCACTTGAAGGAGTCCTTCAAACTGCAGCAGCAGCTCGACGACGAAATCCCAGACACCGTGGAGGAGCAGCGGGCCTGGTACGGGGAGATCATCCGCCGCTGCGAAGCTGCCAACGCCGCACTGCAGGAACAGAAGGCCAACTTCGATTCGCTCCGCGAGCTGGAACAGAATGCGCCCCAGGCGCTATCAGCCGTTTCCACCGGCAGCGAGGCGGCCACGGCGAAGATCGGCCAGGCCCAGTCCACGCTCGAGGCCCTGCAGAGCCGGTATGCGGACTCCGCGCTGACCACGGTGAAGGACAACATTGGCCAGGCGAACGAACGGCTGGAATTCGTCCGGACGGCGTCCCAGACGGGGCAGGAAAAGCTGACTGCGGCGGACGCCAGCGGCGCCGCCGTCGCCGTCCGTGCCGCGGAGGAAAGCCTGCACCAGGCCAACCTCCTGCTCGACGCCGTGGGCAAAGTCGCCCGCGATATGGATGCGGCCAATGCCGGCCTGCAAAAAGCCATCGCGGACACCGCCTCGGACCTGGTCCAGGCACAGGCCATGGTTGCCTCCGGGGCGGCCCAGCAGTATGCCCCGCAGGTGGCCGCCGCCGAGGCCATCCTGGCGCAGGCACAACAGCACATCGCGGCCGGCAAGCTGGATCCGGTCGGCACCCTGGCGCAGGTGGAGAGCGCGCACAGTGGCCTTGACGCCATGCTGACCGGTATCCGTGACCAGCAGCAGCAGGCGCAGCGGGCGCAGGCCGCCCTGCAGCAGGCCATCACCGCCGCCCAGGCCCAGATTTCCGCCACCCAGGACTACATTGCGGCCCGCCGCGGCGGCGTCGGCTCCGAGGCTCGCACCCGCATTGCCGAGGCGCAGCGCAACCTTGACTACGCGCTCTCCATCCAGCGGCAGGACCCGGTCTCCGCTCTCACCTATGCCCAGCAGGCGGCAGCGCTGGCCCAGCAGGCCGCCCAGCTGGCCCAGAACGACGTCGACGGCTTTAGCATGAGCGGTGGCGGCCCCGGCGGATACGGTTACGGCGGCCGGGGCGGCTACGGCGGAGGTGGCGGGTTTGGCGGCGGCTTCGGCGGTGCCATCCTCGGCGGGATCCTGGGCGGCATACTCTCCGGCGGCAACCGCGGCAACTGGGGTGGCGGCGGCTTCGGCGGCTGGGGCGGCGACGGCGGCGGGGGCGGTTTTGGTGGCGGCTTCGGCGACGGCGGCGGGGGCGGCGGCTTCGGCGACGGCGGCGGGGGCGGCGGCTTCGGCGGGGACGGCGGCAACTTCTAGAGCGACCTGACACAGCGACCACCCAGATCGGCCGCGGTAGCCAGCTACGCAGAAATTTGTCAGGCTAACATCAGCGGTAATGGGTTCGACCATCCCCGACCGGGGATTCATCAGTAGGCAGGACGAAGGGTAGAACGATGGCAAAGCAGTCCATTTTTGGCCGGATCTCTCAGTTGGCTCGCGCCAACGTCAACGCACTGCTGGACCAGGCCGAGGATCCGCAGAAAATGCTGGACCAGATGGTGCGCGACTACACCAACAACATCGCGGAGGCCGAGTCGGCCGTGGCCCAGACCATCGGCAATCTGCGCATGCTGGAGGAGGACCACCAGCAGGATCTCAAATCGGCGCAGGACTGGGGTACCAAAGCCCTCGCCGCCAGCCGCCGGGCGGACGAATTCCGCTCAGCCGGCAACGCCGCGGACGCGCAGAAGTTTGATGCCCTGGCCAAGGTTGCCCTGCAGCGCCAGATCAGCTCGGAAAATGAGGCCAAATCCTCCGAGCCGAACATCGCCGCCCAGACGGACGTCGTGGAGAAGCTCAAGACCGGCTTGAACCAGATGAAGACCAAGCTGGGCGAACTCGCGAGCAAGCGCAACGAACTGGTGGCCCGGGCCAAGAGCGCCCAGGCGCAGACCCAGGTGCACGACGCGATCAAGAGCATCGACATCATGGATCCGACCAGCGAGGTCAGCCGGTTCGAGGACAAGATCCGCCGCGAAGAGGCCAAGGTCCGAGGCCAGGCCGAGCTCGCATCCTCCAGCCTTGACGCTCAGTTCGAGAGCCTGGAGGACCTGGGCGAGCAGACCGAGATTGAGGCCCGGCTGGCCGCCCTCAAGCAGGGCGGGACACCGGCGCCGGCGGCCATCGGCTCCGGTGCCGCGGGATCCGGACAGGCGGCTAAGTCCGGGGCCGCGGAGCCAATCGTGGACGAGGCCGAATTCAACAACCTCTAGGAGGGCTCCGGCGGACCGCTTCGTCGAGATGGCGATAACGGTGACCTTGACGCCCCGAAGCGAGCCGTTAGCGACTTCTCGGCGGATCCCCTGCGGGTTGATCCCCTCGGGTTGATCCCCTATGGATGTTCGCCGCGGGCGCAGCGCTTTCCCGGATGAACGGAAGGAAGCGCTGGTAGCATCGGGATATGGCCGTTCTCGCTTCCCTGACGCACCTTCTCGGTACCGTGCTGGGCATCCTCGGCCAGGCCTTCTCCGTCAGCGGACACGCCGGTCCCACCGGGATGATCCTTGCCGGGGCCATGGCATTGGCTTTGATGGCCGTCGTCGCACGCATGGCACAGCTCAAGACGCAGCTGGTCCCCGTGCGCATGGGCGCCGGCCGACCGGACTATCCGGGACCGTCGACCTTCCGTATTGCCGACGATCCGCAGACGTCCGGCAGGCCGCGACCCAGAGCACCTTCCCGGTCCTTCTCCGCGTAGAACGGGCCCTTCCGTGCGCTCCACCCGGTTGGTTGCCGAGCGCACTGGCGCCGGCCGCCTTGGCGACCAACTCGCCGATTACCCTTCCAATGGCGTGACCGGCGCCGGCTTGGCCTCCCCCGTTCCCGCGGAACCCCGTCATCACCACTTCATGGGCTGCTCATGCTCCTGGCAGCCTGCCAAAGACGGATTTCCGAAGGACCCCCATGAACATTTATGCGTTCCCACCACTCGCTTTTGCCCTGGAACAGGGCTTCCAGTTCCTCCAATGGCTCAGTGCGCTGCTGGGCCCACTGGCCGGACCCGACGGCGCCGGCCTGGCCATCATCCTGCTCACTCTCGCGGTCCGGGCCCTGCTCATCCCGGTCGGGGCCTCCCAGGTGCGGGGCGAAATTGGCCGGCAAAGGTTGGCACCGCAACTGGCCGTGCTGCAGCAAAAATACAAAAAGGACCCGACGAAGCTCCAGCAGGAAACGCTGGCGCTGTACCGGGCGGAAGGGGTCTCACCGTTGGCCGGATTCGGCCCGACCCTGCTCCAGACCCCCGTTCTCATGGTGGTCTACGGCCTCTTCATTCTGCAGACCATCGGCGGGCATACGAACCTCCTGTTGACGCAGACGTTCCTGGGCGGCCAGCTGGGGCAATCACTGGTGCATCTGCTGACCGGCGGAGGTGCCCTGCTCCCGGCACTCATCGTCTTCCTCGCTGTGCTGGCGGTCATCGCCGCAGTGGCGGAAATCAACCGCCGGCGGATGCCGTCCGCCGCTTCGCAGGCAGCGAAGGGAACGACGGCGGCAGCCGCATCGGGTGCGGCTGCGCCTGGCTCACCTGCCGGCGCGCTGCAGTCTCCGGCGCTTGCCAAAATCCTGGCGTGGCTGCCCTATATCGTGCTGGTGTCCGCCGTCTTGGTGCCGCTCGCCGCCGCCC
>JBBRKU010000150.1:0-5748 GCA_038231735.1 Actinomycetales bacterium
TCCCACATGGGTGGGGTCTTCGGGAAGTTGCGCTTGGTCCCGTGCGACATGGGCCAGCTCCAAGCCGTCCACGACCAGGCGCCCCGATTCATCCTTCGACGGTTTCAGGATCCCGCTCTCGGTCCAGCGCCGGACGGTGTCGTCGCTGACCCCAAGGAATCGTGCTGCTTCAGCTATTCGTATTTTCGTCACAAAATCAGAATAGTCCCTTATATGCGGTTCCTTACCAAACTTTTATCCGCAAATCAGGCGTTAACGCCCAATCCAACGTCACCGCTTGGCGTAGTCGGCGAATCCCGTCCAGTCGATCACCACGCACGGTTCCTGGCCGAGGACCCAGGCGTCGTGTCCCGGTTTCATCGTGGCGAAGTCCCCTGGCCCGTACTCCATTTCCTCGCCGTCGTCCATGACCACCTTCATCCGGCCGGAGACGAAATAGCCCACGTGGGCGGCCTGGCAGCTGTCCGTTTTGGCGATCGGCTTCACGTGCTCCGACCACCTCCACCCCGGAAGAAAGGTTGCGCGCCCGACGGCGCCTTCCGCCATGTTCACCAGCTGAAGCTGGCCGGTGTTTCCCTCAAAGGGTCGGGTCTCTTCGGGCGAATCGAAGCTCTTTCGAACTAAACCTGGCATCGTAATCTCCTAGTTGTCGGTGTTGCTTGATTTGTGGATAAGTCACGCTATTTCCACGGGTGTTGCGGGCATCCGCCCCCATTCGGCCCAAGATCCGTCATAGATCCGGACCTGGCCTTGGCTGAGCAGGTAGCTGAGTGCGAACCACGCGGTGCACGCCCGGGCGCCGACGGTGCAGTACGGGATCACCTCGCCGCCCCGATGGTCGACCGCCGGAATTCAGCGTCGGGGCGCACGTCAAGGATGGCGGCCAAAAGGCACGCGAGCAGTCGAGGATGCGCACGTCGTCATGAGCGTAAAGGTTCATGAGCCAGAAGCCCATGGCGGGTGCGTAGCCATAAAAGACAACCGTTGACTCCGGCGCAATCCCGGAACGGACCACCAGCTTCTCGATGGCTGCGGCATCGACGAGGCTGTAGTTGCCGTCCTTCAGGTCCCGGCAGATATTCCACAGGACGGCTCCTGGAAGGTGTCCGCCGTCGTAGGCAGTGGAGTTCACATCGACTTCGATCAGGCGTAGCGCCGGATCGTCGAGATGTTCCTCAAGCCAAGGCGGATCCACGAGAACGTCGCCCCTGGCATATCCGGCGTCCTGCATTTGCCGCGCCTCCTCCATCCGCGCGCCCCTCCTCGCGCAAGGTCAGCTATCGCATTGGGTGACCCTAAGGCCGGGATACATCCGCATTGTACGCCGCCGCCCGGAATACCGATACGGGCAAGCGCACGTTCCCAAAAGGCCAGTGCTAAAGGTGGCGAAGATAGCGTTCCGGAGAGGCCAGGAACGCTTTCCAGTTGCCCACCAGGTCCAGGTCCGCCCACTCCTGCGGCCGTATCCCCCAGGAGCCGACTTCATAAACCTGTGCACCAGGCAACGCTGCCAGCACGGGTGAATGTGTTGACATGATCACCTGCGAATCGCCGGCGGCCAGCAGATCAATCAGAATGCCCAGCAGCCCCAGGCACCCTGAAAATGACAATGCGGATTCGGGTTCGTCCAGCAGCCACAGACCGGGTCCGCGGAAGCGGTCCGCGGCCAGCGCCAGGAATGACTCGCCGTGGGACATGTCGTGGAAGGCCATATTGTTTCGGCCCGGATTGGCTTCAAGATAGGTGAAGAAACCGTGCATGGTTTCCGCGCGCAGAAAGTAACCGCGTTTGGTGGTTCCCGCGTTCCTGACCACTTTGAGGTGGTCCCAGAGCTCGGATTCCGAGGTGCGCGTTGAGTGGCTGGCCCCGGTGGAACCGCCCTCGGCCGACAACCCGTAGGCCAGCCCGATGCCCTCGACCAGGGTCGACTTCCCGGAACCGTTCTCCCCCACCAGGACGGTTGCCGGCCCCAGCTCCAGTCCTCGATCCAGCAGATGCGCGACGGCCGGCAGCGTGGCGGGCCAGGTTCCGCGTTGCAACGGATTCAGCGGATCTTCGCTGAGCCTTCGTATCGGAAACCGGTCAAACGCCATGAGGCCATTCTGGCAGTCTCCGCGCCAGGGAGCGGGCGCCGCACCGCGGCGAAAGCGTAGCGTGGCCTTGATGGGAGCTGGACGGGTGGGCACGATGAACGTTGGGGATTGTGATGGCGGCTTACGGAGATGATTCGGCTGAGATCCGCGCGGACGCTCAGTCGGTAGTTGACGACGACGGCGCGACGGTCCGGATGACGGAGGTCGACGGCGGTTTCACCGGGTCCCCACCTGCAGGCCATCCGCTGGGACCGGCAACGCGGACAACGGTCTTAACACTGCCCGTTCGTGGCTTCTTCGGTTGGAAGGAGGAGTGAACGAATGGTTGCGGGGATAACCAGGGAGGCCGTTTCTTCGTTCAGACGGCCGGCTCTGACCTCGGCGGCGGCGGAATGAAGGATGGCGTAGAAGCAGGCGACCTGCCACTCGGCCGGCTGATCGGCGCGGAATGCTCCTTCGGATCGCCCGCGGAGAAGGAGTGCCTGAACTCGTGACATCGGACGGTCGTGATACTCCCGGATCCGCTCCTCTGACAGCACGAGTTCCGCGGCGCCCAGCAGTCCAACCAATTGATCGAGGATTCTCCAAGACGAACGAATCAGGTCAGCCAGTGACACCCAGGGGGCCTTCTCCAAGTCGACGCCGGCGAGCTGCGCCTCGATGCGGTCCATGGTCCTTTCCAGGACGGCGTCCAGGAGTCCATCCCTGGATGAGAAGTGCCCATACAGGGTGACCCTGCCGACTCCAGCCGAGGCAGCAATATCGGACATGCTTGCCCGCGGATTCCGACTGAAGGCCGCCAGCGCTGCGTCGAGGATCATCGCGCGGTTCCGTGACGCATCTGCTCTTATTGCCCGATCCGAGCCCATCCTGTTGTCCCTCCTCCTTGACTTGTCTTAACCCCTTGACGATCTCATACAAGAGTGTATAGGTTATATCTAAATCAAACAATAATGTTCGAGTTATGGAGCAACCTGGTGTCCACCCGAAAATTGACGCTTATTCGAACTGTCTCGGTAATGGTTTTGGCCGCCGTAGCGCTGGTGCTCGGATCGACCATCACCAACCTTGCCTTGGAGCGGCTGGAGCAATCCAGCATCGGACCCTACGGCGAAAAGATACCGGTCAACGGCGGAGCGCTGAACGTCTACCGGAACGGGCACGCGGGCCAGACGATCGTACTGCTCAGCGGGTACGGCACCGCGGCACCCGCCCTGGACTACGCCCCGCTTATACGCGAGCTGGGCAATTACAACGTGGTCGTCGTCGAGGGTTTCGGATACGGCTACAGCAACAAGAACGCCGGCCCGCGCACCATAGAGAACATTTCCGCCGAGCTGCATACGGCATTGGCCACGCTCAACATCCCAAAGCCTTACGTCCTGGCGGGACATTCTCTGGCCGGCTTCTACACCCTCTACTATTCCAACCACTACCCGGGGGAGGTTTCCGCGGTAATCGGCATCGACCCCACAGTGCCGGCGGACACGACCGGGCAAACAGATGCCTCGGGCGGAGGCACCAACTGGGAGCGGATGCTTTCAACCACCGGCGTGGTCCGCATAGCCACATCCATCGATCCGAACCTCGCCCGGCCGGCAGGTGACGCTTACTCGACCAGCGAGCTGGAGAGGATCCGGCTCATGACCAGCTGGAACTACGGCAACCCGGCATTGGCCGATGAGGGGAAGGAGATGGCCAACAATGCCAGGAAGCTCCATGGCCTCAGCTACCCGGATGCTCTGCCCGTGCTCACTTTCCTCTCCACGGAATCCATGGCGTCGATGCCCCAGTGGTATGACCGCCACGAGCGCCAGCTGCGTAATGTGCAGCGTCACGAGATTGTCGTGCTCGACGGCGGCCACTATCTGCACTGGACGCAATCCCGGGCGATGGCAAAGGCAATCGGCGAATTCCTGGGCCGGACTCCCAAGTCCCCGTAACGCGTCCCGTCAGCCGACGTTGACCCTGATGGTGTGGTAGCCGGACGCGCCGTCCGGTGCCACGGGTGCCACCTGGTCCGTCTGGGGCGTCCCCGTGCCATCGAACGCGCGGACCTGCAGCTGGTGCGTGCCTTGTGTCATCTGCAGCTGCGCGGACCACTGGTACCAGGTGTCCTTGGAAATCCCCGGTGCCAGCATGGCGTCCTGCCAGTTGCCGTTGTCCACCCGCAGCTGCACTTTCGAAATCCCGCGCTCCTGCGCCCAGGCCACTCCCCCCACCGGGACCAGGCCCGCCTTCATTGTCCGGCCGTCCCGCGGCACGTCGATGCGGGAGGAGGTCTTGATGGGTCCATGATCGGACCAGCCGCGGGAGGTCCAGTAGCCGGCGTCGTTCGCGAACGTTGTCACCTTGAGGTTGACCACCCACTTGGTGGCGGAGACAAAGCCGTAGAGTCCCGGCACAATCAGACGCGCCGGAAAGCCGTGTTCCACCGGCAGCAGATCGCCATTCATGCCGACGGCGATCATCGCGTCGCGCTGGTCCGTCATGGCTTGCAGCGGGGTGCTCACGGTGAAGCCGTCCGTGCTGCTGGAGAGCACCATGTCCGCCCCGGGCCGCACGCCCGCCATCGCCAGCAGCTCGCGCACCGGCCAGCCCAGCCACTTCGCATTGCCGATCAGGTTCCCGCCCACCTCGTTGGAAACACAGGCAATGGTCACGTACCGTTCAATCAGCGGTTTACCCAACAAAGTGGCCAGGTCGATCTCGACCTCGCGGTCCACCATGCCGGTGACGTTCAGTTTCCAGCTGCTGGGGTTCACCGACGGGACCACGAGTGCCGTATCAATGCGGTAGAAGTCCGTGTTCGGCGTGACCAGGGGTCCGACGCCATCCAGTTTGACCTCGGCCCCGGCCGGGATGGAGGGGCCGGCGGAGGCGGCCGGCGGAAGCTTCAGCTTCTCCCTGGCAGCCTGGATGCCGGTGGCGGTGGTACGGACGACGGCGGCAATGGTACCGGCGATGATGGCCACGGCGGTGCCGACGCCGATCGATTTGAGGAACTTGCGCCGACCCGGGGCCGACGGGCCGGCGACGGGGGCTGTCGAACCCGGCCGGACATCGCTCGGCATCCATTCCAGCAGCCGGTTGCGGAAGGCCGCGAGGAAGACGATCGCCAGCCCCGCCGCGACCAGCGGCGCTGCGATGGCCGCCGTCGTGCTCTGCGCACGGCTGAGCACGGCAACGACGCCGACGATGCCGAAGACAGCGAAGCCGGCCAGCCCGGTGAACTTGCGGCGGAGCTCCACCATCCCTCCCAGCGCGGCCAGTGCCGCGATGACCAGGCACATCGCCAGCAGGAACGCGAGCTTGTCCGAGGTGCCGAACAGCGAAATGGCCCAGTCCTTCACCCCCGGCGGCATCGCATCGATCGCCACCCCACCGACGGCGGTGATCGGCGAGAGCGACGGGCTGACGGCCGCGGCGGTCAGCTCGCCGGCGGTCACGCCAAGGGCTCCCGCGACCAGGCCGCAGGCCCCGGCCCACAGCGTCAGCCGCCGCCGGTCGGTCCGGCCCGTCCGGCCGGTGTCTCCCAGACCCCCGGTGCCGGACGGGCCGCCCGGGGTTCCGTGGCCACCGCCGTCTCCCGGTCCGCCCGCATCTCCAGGCGGCCCGCCGTGCCCGGTTAGCCCGGATCTGGTGCGGATGCTCA
>JBBRKU010000151.1:0-5725 GCA_038231735.1 Actinomycetales bacterium
CCGGCCCGCTGCAGCAGGCTGCGCATAATGTACTGGGCACGCTCGGTGCCCTGGTCCGCAATGAGCGCATCGAGAGATTCGATCCACTCCGAGGTTTCGTCCGGGTCCCGGTCCGGGGCCTGGCTGGTCAATCCTGTAAGGATGTGCTGGGTGTCTTCTCCTACGAACACGTCCGACCTTTCATTAATGGCAGTCTAATGCTGCGGCTCTTTGGGGCCGTGCAATCGGTGCCGGACCGGCCCCAAGCATCGTCGCCCGGCCGGCTGGGGATGCCCCGCCTGGTGTGAGGTGATTTGGCTGGAAATCCAGCCTAAGGTAATTTCATGATGTGAAAAAATAATTTCATTCAGTACTACTAGTGAACTAGCTCACGGGTCTGCTGTCAATTGCGGACCATAGTTTCCCGTAACGCCATGGTGCTGCGGGAGGAGTGGAGGCAGCGGTGTCCCGTAACAAAACAGCATTCCCAGAGAGAGCAGCATCCCCGGAGGAGGCGGCCCGGGAGAAGGTTGCCGTTGTCACCGGAGCGGGGTCCGGGATCGGCCGCGCCGTGGCGCGTGCCTTTCTGCAGTCGGGGTTCCGTGTGGCGATGGCTGGCCGGCGGGCAACGGAACTGGTCGAAACCGCTGATGGCCATCCCGAAGCACTGGTGGTGCCTACTGACGTGACACAGCCCGACGCCGTCGAGCATCTGTTTGCGCAAACCCTCCGCCGCTGGGGAAGGGTCGATGTGCTCTTTAACAATGCCGGGATCTTCGGGCCGTCCGGAGGGGTTGACGAGATCAGTCTGGCGGACTGGAATGACACGCTGGCCGTGAATCTGACCGGTTCCATGCTTTGCGCTGCCGCGGCGGTACGGGCCATGAAGGCGCAGTCCCCGCAGGGCGGCCGGATCATCAACAACGGGTCCATCTCCGCGCACTCGCCCCGGCCGCTATCCGTCGCGTACACGACCACGAAACACGCGGTGACCGGACTGACCAAGTCGATCGAGCTGGACGGGCGCGGCTTTGGTATCAGCTGCGGCCAGATCGACATCGGCAACACCGCCACGGAGCTGATGACCGAAATCGGTGTGGGCAGCGGCGCCCTGCAGGCGGACGGCAACCGCCGGCAGGAGCCCACCTTCCCGGTGGACGAAGCCGCAAGGGTGGTCCTGCTGATGGCGCAGTTGCCGCCCTCAGCCAATGTTGGATCGCTGGTGCTTACCGCGGCGGGCATGCCCTTCATTGGACGAGGCTGACCCCACTGAGAATGGGACGTCCGGTGTATGGGCAGGTCACCCTCCCGGGGGGACGGACGACCTGCCCATACTGTTAGCCGATACCGCTCAGCCGCGGCCCTAGTGCCCGGGGTCGCTGGGCACCACCGGAATCTCCTTGCCGTCCGCGTCGAGCAGTTTGCCATTCTCGCAGCGGTCGCCATGTTCCAGGCAGTCGAGCACTGCGGGTGAAACCTGGCGGTCCGTACCGGCGGCGAACACCGACGGGTTCTGCGGGTTGCCGGCCTTGAAGTGGTTGAACAGCAGGTTCAGGATGATCGCCATCAACGCTGCCGAGCTGATGCCGGAGTGGAAGATGGTCCCGAACCAGGCCGGGAACTTGTCATAGAAGGTCGGAGCTGCGATCGGGATCACGCCGAAGCCGATGGAGGTCGCTACGATGATCAGATTCATGTTGTTCTTGTAGTTGACCGTGGACAGGGTGCGGATGCCGCTGGCGGCAACCGTACCGAACAGGACGATGCCCGCTCCGCCAAGGACCGGCGTCGGAACCGCCGCCACGACCCGGCCCAGGACGGGCAACAGGCCCAGCAGAACCAGAATGATGCCACCGGCTGCGACGACGAAGCGGCTCTTGATTCCGGTCACGGCCACCAGGCCCACGTTCTGGGCAAAGGCGCTCTGGGTAAAGGATCCAAAGACCGGTGCGACGGCGCTGGAGACCATGTCCGCCCGCAGACCGTTGCCGAGGCGGCGGGAGTCCACCTTGGTGCCGACGATTTCGGAAACGGCAAGGATGTCTGCCGATGTTTCCACCAGGGTTACCAGGATCACGATGACCATCGAAATGATGCCGGCAATCTCGAACGTCGGCAGGCCGAAGTGGAAAGGTGAGGGGAACGCGGCGATCGGACCGGTGCCCACCTTCGAGAAGTCCGTCATGCCGAAGAATATTGCCACGATCGTACCGATGACCATGGCCAGCAGGATCGACAGCCGGGAGATGGCTCCGCTGCCCACCTTGCTTAGGAGCAGTACGATTGCCAGCGTCAGGCCGGCCAGGCCGATGTTGGCCATGCTGCCGTAGTTCGCCGCCTTGGCGTTGCCGCCCATGGCCCATCCGGCCGCCACAGGCATCAGGGTCAGGCCGATGGTGGTGATGACCGTACCGGTGACCACGGGAGGGAAGAACTTGATGATGCGGGAAAAGATGGGTGTGATCAGCAGGCCGATCAGGGATGCGACAATCACGGCTCCAAAGACCGCCTGTATGCCGCCGCCGCCTTTGACGATGGCCAGCATGGTTGCCACGCCGGCAAATGAAACGCCCTGGACCAGTGGCAGCTGCGAGCCGAAGAACGGCACTCCCACGGTCTGCAGCACGGTGGCGAGGCCTCCCATGAAGAGGCACGCGGTAATGAGCAGTCCGACGTCGCCCGAAGAGAGCCCCGCGGCCTGGCCGATGATCAGGGGTACGGCAACGATACCGCCGTACATGGTGAGAACGTGCTGGAAGCCGTAGGCGAAACTTGCGCCCACTGACAGCCGCTTGTCTTCCGGTCGTGCAGCTGCGGTTACGGTGCCGGCAGCGGCGCTGGTTCGTTTGGACATTGGTATCCTTCTTGTGTGCCAAGTGATGGGTGGGCGGGGGTTGCAGCCCCCGCCCGCCCGTGGTTTTTTAGCAGAAACCGGCAATGCCTTCCCAGGCACGGCCGGCGTCGGACGCATCTTCGCGCACGACGGTGGCTTCGATCAGACCGTAAGGACGGTCTGCGGCGAAGAAGACCTCGTTGGGGTTGTCCAGCCCGAAGGGCGAGAGGTCAACAAGGAAATGGTGCTTGTTGGGCATGGAGAACTTGATTTCGTCGATCTCGGGGTGAGCTTCGAGAACCTTCTTGCCCATATCGAACAGGGTCTGCTGCAGGGCGTGGGAGTAGTTCTCCGTGAAGCCCTCCAGCAAAAGCCCCTGGACGTCGTCGTACGCCTTGTTGAAGTCCAGCTCCGTGGTGTTGTAGCGCCAGCGGGCAGCAACGTCCGTCGCCAGGATCCGGTCAGTGGTCTCGTGCAGCGTCGTGTATTTGTCCTTCGGGTAGCCGACAAAGCCGGACGCCGTGGACTTGAGGACCGTCAGGTCCCGCAGCCCGCCAATGACGTATGTCTTGTCCCCGTCCTTGGTCACGACGGCCGTGCGGATCTCGCGGCCGTTGCGGACAAAGGAGTGGTCATGCGGAGCGCCGTGCGCCTGGATCCGGTCCCAGGTGTAGGACTCGGCCTCCCAGCGGCCGCCGTCAACCCAGTCGAAGCTGGAGGTGAAGTGTTCACCCAGGCGGAGCAGGAACTCCTCCGGTGAGCCGACCCCCTGGCGGGCCAGGGCATAGACGGTGTTCTTCTGCGTGTCGGTCGGGACGACGTGGCCGTTGTCGCCTTCCAGATGGGCGGCGGCAAAGTCGCCGCGCAGCTGGGAGGTGACGTTCAGGTCCTCAATCTCGTGCCGGTCCGTGTTGCGGGTGATCTTCACCAGCCGGACCTCAGCCTTGCCGTACTGGTTGGCGCCGAGGATGATTTTGCTGTTGTCGGTCATGATTAGCTTCCTCTGTAGGTTGAAAAGGCGAATGGACTGATCAGCAGGGGCACGTGGTAGTGCTCCGCGATCTCCGTGACGGAAAATGTCAGCGAAACCTCCGGGAAGAAGGTGTCCGTAGCGATGCCGGCGAAGTAGGCCCCGGTAGCGAAAGTCAGCCTGTACGTTCCGGCTGCCAGCTGTTCGGGGCCAAGGTCTTTCACCCGCCCGTCAGCATCTGTGGTGCCCGTTGCAATCAGGATCCAAGTCCCGCCATCGCGGGCATGAAGCTCGACGGCGACACCTGCGGCCGGTTTCCCGGCTGCGGTATCCAGAATGTGGGTGGTCACATGGGAGATGGTCATGGCGTTACGGCTCCTTCAAGTCGCAGGATGGCTATCTCGCGTAGTTGCTGGGCAACTATCGGCGCTTCTTCCTCGGGGGAGTGCGCCAGGCGCTCGTTCAGGGCATCCAGGATTTGCCGGGCGCTGCGCCCGGCGGCCCGGATCAGGAAAACGCGGCCGAATTTCTCTTCGTAGGCGCGGTTGCCCTCGGACAGGGCCTCGGTAATTCCCGCATCGTGAGGGTCGACGCCGGCCTGCTCGGAGCGCGACAACGTCGCCTCGGTGCTCCGGCCGGCAGCCCGCTCCCCGATCCGCGGATGGTGGGCCAGGGCGGCTTCGACCTCGGCTTCGGTGAAAGGGCTGGCGGCCTGGCTTGCAAAGCCGGTCAGGTCCTGCACGGTGGGGAAGGGGCGGGCGTTGGCGATCGCATCGATCCAACGTTGAACGTCAATACAGGGGCGGAGGACCGATATAATTGCAGTCCGGTCTCCGCTGTTGAATTCCTCAAGCATCATTGCTTGTCTGTTCCTCGTTCAATGCTGGCATCCACGGTGTAAGGGCTATACGGAAGATGTAAAAATGTATTCCGCATCGTGGAACTGTTATTTCAGCATATGTAATAGTGAAGCCGATCACACCCGGGCTTGTCAACCCCCTGGCTGTCCCTTTTGCTGTGGCGACGGAAAGCGACAGCGATCCCGCTAAAGGACAGAGAAATTCTCCAGTCATTCAGCGGGATCGCTGTCGGAAATGGTGGATCGGGTGGCGCGCTTCTGGCTAGTTGCGCTCCAGCCGGGTCCGCAGATCCGCGACATGGCCATCCGCGGCAACGTTGTACTCGGCAACAGCCACCTTGCCGGCGCCGTCGAGGACGAACGTGGAGCGCAGGACGCCCTGGACGGTCTGGCCATTAATCACCTTGTCTCCCCATGCGCCCCACTGGCTGGCCACCTCATGGTCTTTGTCTGCCAGCAGCGGGTAGGTGAGGGCATAGTCGTCAGCGAACGCAGCCAGTTGCGCCGGCGCATCCGGTGAGATTCCCACGACTTCGTAGCCTGCAGTCTTGAGCCCGTCCAGGCTGTCCCGGAAGTCGCACGCCTCGGTGGTGCAACCGGGCGTTGCCGCCTTGGGGTAGAAGTAGACGACGACGTTCCGGCCGGCGAAGTCGCCCAGGGCGACTTCCCTTCCGGTGGAGTCCGCAAGGCTGAATGCCGGGGCCTGCTGGCCAATCTCGAGTCGGGTTGTCATAGCTTCTCCTAATGTGTTGGGGTGCGAGCAACCGGAGTATCTCGCATCATGGAATACAATTCTTGCATACTGAAATAGCGTAGTCGGGACGCCAGGACGGCGGTTGTCCTGGGTGGTTGGGCAGGTGTCTCTTTGTCCCTGTGCGTGGGCGGCTTGCTGGCTGCATATTTTCCTCCGCCAATTGCGGCAGCCGGTGCCGCTCCAGACCCAGCCAACTACCTTCAAGCCGCTGGCCCGGCCGTCCAGTCGGCGACCGGCCTGGCCGCGCTGGTCGCGGCGGTGCTGGTCAGCTGCATCCTGTTTTCTCTGTGGCAGCTGAAAGAGTGGCAGCTGAAAGAGTGGCAGCTGAAA
>JBBRKU010000152.1:0-5690 GCA_038231735.1 Actinomycetales bacterium
CAAGCAGCCCGTCAAGCTCATCCCAATGCTCGCCAAGCTGCCATTGCGCGTCCGGCGGGACGGCCAGGATGCCGTGGATGCCGTGGGTGCCGGATGAAGGGTTTTGCGCGTCGATGCTGCCGTGGGGTGTTTCCGTCAGCAGCAGGTCGGCGCCCTCATCCCAGTGGAAGCCGGCCGTCAACGGGCCGGCCTCGGCGTCTATTTCCCGGGCGCCGAGCACATCGCACAAGACGTGCCGTGCCTGTTGGAGGCTGGCCACCGTGCCATGGATCAGGGGCAGGCGCAGCGGTGCGGCGTCTGACTGTTCCCACGGGCAGGAGAGTCCGTTGCCCACCGAACCCGTGAGCTCCTCGACGCTGTGGGGCGCCTGGACCATCTGGGCGAGGAAGCCCAGACCGGTGTCCTTGGGATGCAGGAATGCCTCCTGCCACTGCGGATGGTCCAGGTTGACGAGGATGGGCTCGATCCCGGCTTGACGTGCTCCGGCAATGGCCGCACGGATGTCGTGCACCTTGAACGTGATGTGGTGGGGTGCGGGACGTCCTTCGTTATCGGAAAGGAAGCGCTGGATGAATGAGTGTTTCCCGCTGCCGGGTTCCAGCAACTCCAGTCGCATGTCCTCGGCCACGGCCAGCTGGCAGGGGCTGAAGACTTCCATGGGGAAGCCGCTGGCCCACCGGGCACCCAGCTCGCGGTTCAGGACGGCACCGGCCGGGCCCCAAGCGGGGACGGCGATGGCCAGGTGATCCAGCTCGTGGGCGCTCATGCCACCACCCGCAGGAAAGGGTCAGCCGGCGCGGTGGCTAGGCGGTTTCGGCCTCGAACTGCTGCAGCCGCAAGCCGACCATCTGCACGAACCTGTCCGAGATCCGCAGTGCCTCGTCCATGGTCTTGTCCCCGGACAGCAGCCTGGCGACCAGGTCCATCAGCACGCACCAGATCATGGCCGTGATGTCCGAGGCCTCGTCCAGCGGAAGCATCGAGAGGTCCGAAAGAATGGGTTCCTCGAGCACCGTGCCGAGCTGTTGCATGAGCGCCGAGACGTCCGGATCGTTCGTGGAGCGCAGCATCAGGATGGCCTTGTAGAAATTCGGCTGCCGTTCGAACGCGGCCAACGCCATGCGCAGCCGCCGGGAGATGCACTCGATCGTGCCGAGGTTCTCCTCCCGCGACGGCTCCACCGCGTTGAACGGCACACTCCAGTCGTACACGACATTCGCGTACAGATGTTCCTTGGAGGAGAAGTACCTGTAGAGCGTTCCCAGCGCGACATTTGCTTCCGCTGCGACGTCGCGAATCTGTATCGATTCGTACTCGTGGTTGCGCAGCAGCGATTTCGCCGCATCCAGGATCCGCTGGCGTCGCAGCTTTTGGTAGACGGGAAGCTCGGTCCGTTCGCCAGAGAGTAGTCCGGCCATGGTTCGCCTCCTGCTGGGATATCCGGTGGGCTACCAACGCTACCACCAGGCCTTGGGGGACATGGGTTCGGGGCTGCGCATTACCGCTGCTTCCAACGGACCAGGGCGTCAAGGGCCTCAATCTCGTCACCGGCAACGCGCAGCGGGTTGATTTCCAGCTCTTCGAGCTCGTCGCCCAGGCCCACTGCCGCCTGGGAAATCCGGAAGATGGTCTCGGCCAGTTTGTTCAGGTCCGTCGCGGCATTTCCACGGAATCCCTTCAGCAGGTCAATGCCCTTGAGGGATTCGAGCATGCGCCGGATCTCGGCCGGCCCCACGGGCAGCAGTCGCAGTGCGGAGTCCTTGAGGATCTCCACCATGACACCGCCAAATCCGACGGCGAGCACCAGCCCCCATTGCGGGTCCCGGACAATTCCCACGAGCAGTTCGTTCCCGGCGGGGCGCATGGGCGAGACGGCCACTCCCTGGATGTGCGCACCTGGGGCGAGATCGGCCACGGAGGCCATGATGACCTCGTACGCCTCGGCGACGGCCTCGGCGTCGCGCAGCATCAGACGCACGCCGCCAACTTCCGTCTTGTGCGCAATGTCCTCGGAGGCAACCTTGAGGACCACGGGGTAGCCCATGTCCTCGGCTGCCTCAACGGCCGCCTCTGCGGAGGTGGCGACGGCGGCCGGAACATAGGGAACGCCGTGCTCCCGCAGGAACGCGCCGGCCTCAATTTCGGTCCAGCCCTCGGCGCCGGCGGGCTTCTCGATCACTTCTGCCGGTGCCACGACGGGGTCGGTGGCCAGTTCATCCGACCGCTTGCTCCACCAGGCGCTGCGGGCCACGGCCGGGATGCCGCGGTCAAAGGAATCAGAGGCATGCGGCAGTCCGTGTTCGTTGGCAAAGTTGCGCCCAAACTCGGTGACTTCGGTGGGCAGGAAGCTCATGCCGATGACGGGTTTCGGGGATGAGGTGAGCTGGCGGTGCAGCTCATCCTGGTTCAGCCGCCCCATGTCGGCCATGGGCTTGCTCATGGGCCAGCCGCTGTTGATGACGATGAAGTCAAAGTTGTCGTCGTCGATGAAGCACTGGTTGGCCTTGGTGATGATGGTCGGGTCCACCGAGATGTAGCCGGTGGTGTCCATGGGGTTGTTGACGGTGGAGAAGGTGGGCAGGCCGGCGTCGTGCAGGGCCTGCACCGTGCTCTCGGCGGGGGCCGGCATTTCCAGCCCGGCTTCCTCGGCCTTCTCGGCGATCAGTGCGCACATGGCACCGGACCCCGTCACCACGCCCATGCGGTTGCCGGAAATCCGGCCGTGGGATTCCATGATGCCGGCGGTCGCCACCAGGTCCTCTATGTTGTCCACGCGCACCACGCCGAACTGCCTGCACGCGGCGTCGATGATCTTGTCATCCCCCACGAGCGAGCCGGTGTGGGCGGCTGCCACGCGGGCAGAGGCTTCGCCCCGCCCGGCCTTGAACACCACGATCGGCTTGCCGGCCAGGCGCGAGCGTTTCGCCACGGACAGGAAGTGGCCCGGGTTGGAGATTTGTTCCAGGTAGGCGGCAATGACGCGGGTGTCGGGGTCGTCAACGAGTATGTCCATGACGTCGATGGCGGTGATCATGGCCTCGTTGCCCACCGTGACGGCCGTGGAACAGCCCACCCCGCGGGAGGCCATGTGCGGCAGAAGGTAGATGGCCAGGGCTCCGGACTGGCTGGCCACGCCAACACCGCCGGGGATCATGGGCATCTGCGTCATGTGGCTGAAGGCGGCCACCTTCGCGTGGGAGTTCACGAAACCCAGGTTGTTCGGGCCCAGGATGAGCTGGTCGGCTTCGCGGGCACGCTCCACGAGCCGTGACTGAAGCGCCTGGCCCTCAGGCCCGGCCTCACCGAGGCCGGCGGCCAGCATGATCAGGTTGCGGATGCCCTTGACCCTGGCCTCTTCAAGGATGGTCTCGAGCGAGTTGGCGCCGGTGAGCACAATGGCCAGCTCGGGCACAGTGGGCAGTTCGGCAATCGAGGTGAACGACGGCTGGCCGTGGCATTCCTCCCCGCGCCGGTTGACCATGTAAAGCTCCCCCTCAAAACCGCCGGAGCGGAGGTTGGAATGGGTGAAGTGCGACCAGCTGGACTTCGTGTTGGCGCCGATGATCACAATGCTTCGGGGTTCAACAAGTTCACGCAGCCGTGCCGTGTCAAGGGTCTTCAATGTGGCGACCTCGCCTGTCATCGTTGTCATGCGAAAAGGGTTCCTTTCGGTGAAACTTAGAGTACTGAAGGATAGTTCGTCGCCGCCGCGTTCCTGCGGCCGGTGCAGGGCCTAGCCCCTGGGCAGCCCAAGGATGCGTTCGGCGATGACATTGAGCTGGATTTCAACCGTTCCGCCACCAATGAGGACCTGTGGCACACCCAACAGCCCGGTCACCGCATCCGCCGGCGCCTGGGCGAACAGTGCTGCCGGGCCGGCCAGTTGCAGAACCAGGGTGGCGGCTTCACGGGAGAGCCGGGCGTGGGCGACCTTCGCCAGGGACGAGCCAACGCCGGGCTGGAGTCCGTTGACCTGGCGCAGGGTTTCCCGCAGGTTAAGGGCGCCAATGGCGGAGCTGATGGCCACGATGCGCCCCAGTGCCGCGTAGGCCTCGTCGGCGGTTGCCGCGCAGCCGCCATCAGTGATGAGCCGGCGCAGGGACTCCTCGGTACCGGCCGAAACGCCCGAGGAGATCTGGGTGCGCTCGTTCTGCAACGTGGTGGCGGTGATTCGCCAGCCTTGGCCCGGTTCGCCCAGCAGGTAGGCGTCCGGGACGAACACCGAGTCCAGGAACACCTCGTTGAATTCGGCGTCGCCCGTGGACTGCTTCAGCGGCCTGACGTCCACGCCCTTGGCGCGCACGTCAACAAGGAAGTAGCTCAGGCCCTTGTGCTTGGGCACGTCGGCGTCGGTGCGCGCCAGGCAGATGCCCCAGTCCGCTTCGTGGGCCCCGGAGGTCCAGACCTTCTGCCCCCTCAGTTCCCAGCCGCCGTCGACCTTCACGGCGCGGGTGGACAGGCCGGCGAGATCGGAACCGGCGCCGGGTTCGGAGAAGAGCTGGCACCAGATGAGTTCGCCGCGCAGGGTGGGGAGGGCGAACTGTTCCTTAACGTCCTCGCTGCCGTAGGCGAGGATCGTGGGCATGGCCCATTCGCCAATCACCGATGAGGGCTGCAGGAGCCCGCGACGGGCGTATTCTTGGGCAATGACGACCTGTTCGGCGGGGCTTGCGCCGAGGCCGTAGGGGGCCGGCCAGTGCGGGGCCGCAAGGCCGTTCTCGGCCAGGAACGTGCGCTGCGAGCCACGGGAGTTCCACCGGCCGCCGTCGTGTTCGTTGGCCAGCGCGGCGGCCTCGTCCAGGAGCGCGCCGACGCGCTGGCGGAACGCGGGGTCTTCGTCCGGCAGTTCGATGTCGATGCGGCGGTCTAGCTCCAGGGCCGCTCGGCCCAGTGCGGTGGCGCGGGCACCCGCCGGGGCCACCTGGGCCGCCGCGGCAATGGCGCGGCGCAGGTACAGGTGGGCGTCGTGCTCCCACGTGTAGCCGATGCCGCCAAAGATCGTGACGGCTTCGGTCAGTGCGTCCACCGACGGGACAATGCCCGCCTGGATCGCGGAGCCGGCCGCGAGTGCCTGCTGGTCGGCATCCTGGTCCAGGGCCACCAGCGCAGACCAGGCGGCAGCGGTGGCCAGTTCGGAGGCGATGAGCAGGTTGGCGCACTTGTGCTTGACGGCCTGGAAGGAGCCGATGGGCTTGCCGAACTGTTCGCGGATCGTGGCGTAGTCAGTGGTGGCTTCCACGGCCCAGCGCATGATGCCCGATGCTTCCGCGGCAAGCAGGCCGGCCTGCAGGGTTTCCACGTACTGCGCATCGAGGCCCGCCAGAACGTCCTGGGGGTCGATCGCCAGTCCGTCCAGCACGAGCGTTCCGGCGTCGCGGGTCAGGTCCGTGTAGTTGCCGGCAACCTTGGAAACGCCCGCGCTCTCGGCATCAACGAGCGCAAAGCGGGTGGCCGCACCGTCGTTGAAACCGACAACGAGCCATTCGGCGGAGAGCAGCGACGCCACCGGCACCCGCCCGCTGAGCGTCCAGCCCTCGCCCTCGGCGACAGCCGTGACGGCGGGGGTTGGCATGACGAGGGCGCCGGTGGCACCCTCCGCGAAGAGGTCCAGGCCGTGCGTGGATGCCTTGCAATCCGCGGCACCGGCCACGGCAGCGCTGGCCAGGACCGTGGAGACGTACGGGCCGGGA
>JBBRKU010000153.1:0-5651 GCA_038231735.1 Actinomycetales bacterium
CCTGGGGCTCACCGGCACCGAGGCCTTCTCCGTGCAGGGTGTCACGGCACTGAACCAGGGCACCACTCCCCGGACGGTCAAGGTCACGGCCAAGGCTGAGGACGGCTCCGAGAAGTCCTTCGACGCCGTCGTGCGCATTGATACACCCGGCGAGGCGGACTACTACCGCAACGGCGGCATCCTGCAATACGTGCTGCGCCAGATCTCAGCCAGCTAGCGCTGAAATCGGGGCCCCGCGCCGCCGTCGGAATTCCGACGGCGGCCCGGGGCCCTTGGCATGCCGCTGGTCACATGGGTCCGTCCTCCGGAAAGCTGGGATCCGGGTTCGCGCTAGAGTTGGGTTAGGGAAAATTGCCCGTGCCGATACGAGGAGGGGACCCATGGGACTTTTGGAGACCATCGCGCATCCGCAGGACCTCAGCAAACTGAGCGATGAACAAATGCAGCAGCTGGCGGGGGAGATCCGCCAGTTCCTGATCACCAACGTTTCCCAGACCGGCGGCCATCTGGGCCCCAACCTGGGCGTCGTGGAGCTCACGCTGGCCATCCACCGCATCTTTGATTCCCCGCGGGACAGCATCGTCTTCGATACCGGCCACCAGTCCTACGTGCACAAGCTGGTCACCGGCCGGCAGGATTTCTCCACCCTCCGCCAGCAGGGTGGCCTCTCCGGCTACCCCTCCCGCGCCGAGTCCGTGCACGACATCGTGGAAAGCTCGCACGCCTCATCCTCGCTGTCCTGGGCCGACGGAATCTCCCGCGCCCGCCAGCTCACCGGTGACGGGGACCGGTACGTCATTGCCGTTGTCGGCGACGGCGCCCTGACCGGCGGCATGACCTGGGAGGCGCTGAACAACATCGCCTCGGACAAGCACCGGCGCGTCGTCATTGTCGTCAACGACAACGGCCGCTCCTACGCCCCGACCGTCGGCGGTCTCGCCGACTACCTGGCCTCGCTGCGTCCGGCGATCGACCACGTGCGCGCGCACCGCAAGTACGAGGACAGTCTGGGCTGGGCCAAGCAGAAGCTGCAGGATGGCGGCCTGGCCGGTCAGTTCATCTACAAGAGCCTGCACGCCGCGAAGAAGGGCGTCAAGGACTGGTGGGCACCCCAGGGGCTGTTCGATGACCTGGGAATGAAGTACATCGGCCCGGTCAACGGGCACGACCAGAAGGCGATGGAAGCCGCCCTGGCGACCGCCAGGAACTACGCCGGCCCGGTCATCGTCCACGCCATGACGGAGAAGGGCCACGGCTATGCACCCGCCCGCGCCCACGAAGCGGACCAGTTCCACGCCGTCGGCGTGATCGATCCGGAAACCGGGGAATCCATGGATTCCCCCAGCGGCAAATCCTGGACCGGTGTTTTCGCGGATGAAATCGCGGATATTGCGGACGAACGCCAGGACATCGTGGCGATCACCGGTGCCATGCTGATCCCGGTGGGCCTGCATAAATTCGCCGCACGTCACCCGGACCGGGTCTTCGACGTCGGCATCGCTGAGCAGCACGCGCTCACCAGCGCCGCCGGCATGGCCTTCGGCGGACTGCATCCCGTCGTCGCGATGTACGCCACCTTCCTCAACCGCGCCTTCGACCAGCTGCTCATGGACGTCGCGCTGCACAAGGCCGGCGTCACCGTGGTGCTGGACCGGTCCGGCGTGACGGGGCCGGACGGCGCAAGCCACCACGGCATGTGGGACCTGTCCCTGCTGCAGATTGTTCCCGGGCTGCATCTGGCGGCCCCCCGCGACTCCAGCCGGCTGCGTGAAGAACTTCGCGAGGCGGTCGCCATCAGCGACGCGCCCACGGTCGTGCGGTACTCCAAGGGCAGCGTCGGGGTCGAGGTGGAGGCGATCGAAAGGCTCGACGACGGCGTGGACGTGCTCGCGCGGCGGCCCGCCGGCTCCGCCGAGAACGACGTGCTGATTGTCAGCGTCGGCGCCATGAGCGAACTGGCCCTGAACGTCTCCAACCGGTTGGGGGCGCAGGGCATCAGCTCCACCGTCGTGGACCCCCGCTGGGTCCTGCCGGTGCCGCGCTCGATCGTCCGGCTCGCAGCGCAGCACCGCATCGTCGTCGTCATCGAGGACGGCGTCCGGGCCGGCGGCGTCGGCTCCCGCATCCGGCAGGAAATGCGCGCCGTCGGTGTCGATACCGCACTGAATGAGGTCGGCCTCCCCGTCGAGTTCCTGGACCACGGCAGCCGTTCCGAGGTCCTCGAGCGCGTCGGCCTGACCGCCCAGCAGGTGGCGCGGGACGTCGTCGCCCAGGTGCTGGGAACCAAGGTTCCCTTCGCCCGCCCGCTGCCCGGCCAGGAAGCACCGCACACCGGGCAGCTTCCGCAGCTGTGACCCCTGACAACCCATGATCCTTAGAACATGAGTGCACCGGACGGAATCCGGCCCGGCGATCTCGTTGTCGCCCGGAACCGCAAGTGGGACGGCCACGCGCACTGGGTTGTCCCCGGACAATACCTCGGCGAAGACGAGCACGGCTGGTGGGTGTTCCAGCGGACCAACGAATTCATTTCCCGCCCCGGCGCCGCGCTTTACACCCGGTCCGATGCGGTCCTGCTGATTCCCCGCGGCGGCGACTACGTGGCCACCTTCTACGACGGGCAGCATCCCAACGGCGTCGAGATCTACGTGGATCTGGCCCTGCGGCCGGACTGGACGCGGATCCGCCCGGGCGTCTTCGAATTCCACCTGATCGACATGGACCTCGACGTCGTCCGCGAGCGGGAACGCGGCGTCTACATCGACGATGAGGACGAATTTTCCGCCCACCAGCTGGCCATGCAATACCCGGCCGAGCTGGTCACGCGGATCGAAGCCGAATGCAACCGCATTTATACGGCAGTTAAGGCGCGGCAGGCACCCTTCGACGGGACGGACGCCGCCTGGTTCGAGAATGGACGATCATGAGCATTGTCAGGATGTACCGGAAGTCCCAGGACGGCGTGCTGCACTTCCGCGAGTCGTGGTACGACGAGGACGACGGCCAGCTGGTAGTCAACCACGGCACCGTGGGGCATCAGAGCGCGACCCAGGAGAGCGATGTTGCCTCCGCCGAAGCCGCCGAGGCCCTCCTTGCCGCGTTCCAGGAACAATGCACCCAGGACGGCTACACAGTCATCCCGCCCGAAGAGCAGTATTGGGTGGTTGCCCAATACGCGCTGAAGACCGCGGACGGCACCGAGCGCGACCACTACCTGGAGCGCAAGGCCAAGGACGCCATCACGTCCTACTTCGCCTGGCGGGGAATCGGCGTCGTCGACCGGACCGAACTGGGCGGCGGGAAACTGAACATCTTCACCCTGGCTCCGGACCCGGTGAAAGCCGTAGCAGGCATCAAGGCTTGCATCCGGGACGCCAGGCTGGACTTCACCAAACTCAGCATCGGCGTCGCTCCGCATGGAGACCCGGCCGCCATCAAACTGAAGCACTCGCCGCAGCCGGGCGGAACTTTCGCCCTGTAGCCCGGGCCTTGGAGCAGAGGATCAGCGGGACGGCATCCGGACTGCGATCCGGCGTGCCGCCGCCGTGAGCACCGGCACGTATTCGATGAGCTGCTCGATGCTGGTCCGATAGGCCGGAGCGGCGGTCGAGATCGCGGCGAGTGCAACGCCATCCGGTCCGAGAACGGGGACCGCGACGGCGCGGATGCCGGCCTCGTGTTCCTGGTCGGCCAGAGCCCAGCCGCGGGCCCTCACTTCATCGATGGCCTCACGGAAATGCTGGCGGTCGGTGATGCAGTTGGGGCCCTTGGCGGTCAGCTCGAGGCTGCTCAAAAGATCTTCGCGGACGGCCTGCGGCGCCATGGCCACCAGGACTTTCCCCTGGGCGGTGCAGTGCAGCGGACCGTGGGCACCCGGCCTGCCGATAACACTGACGCCCTGGGGTCCCTGGACCGAGTGCACATACAGTTGCTGATCCCCGTCCCGGACTGCCATCAGTGTTGCCTCGCCCGTCAGCGCTGAGACTTCTTCCAGGATCGGACGCGCCATCCCCGTCAGCCCGCGGGCCTGGGCCACGGACTGCCCGAGCACGAACACCTGAAGCCCCAGGGTGTAGCGGCGCGATTTGGGCTCGAACTCCAGAAAGCCGTCCCGGACAAGGGACCCCAACAGCCGGTGTGCGGTACTCAGCGGAAGCTGGCACTCACGGGCCAGCTCGGCCGCTGCAGCGCCGTGCGGGTGCTCGCCCAGCCGGCTCAGCAGGCCGAGGGCTTTGGCCACCATGTCCCGGCCGTTGCTTTTCGGTGCGTCTGCCGGGTCATCAACCTCGGTATAAGTTTCGGTCATCTCCGCCTTCGTGTCCATCTTTACTCCCACCATACGGGAATACCTGCCGGATGTTGAGTAATTTGATGTTGAGTAATTCCTTGACACGCGGGCCGGATGGGAGGCATGCTAATTCTATCTGATGAGAGTTGCTCTCATTATATGGGAGTTATTAAATTCCTCCAATCATGGCAAAGGAGCCTATATGGACCCGCAATCAGGGGCGCACCAGTCCCAGGGATCTACCGGGACTGGCCGCTCGCCCAACCCGGGTACCACCGTGGGAGACGTCCTGGGCCATCAGCGTTGGGCACGGCTGCTGCCGATCGCCTTCATTACCTACAGCCTTGCCTACCTGGACCGGTCGAACTATTCGATCGCCGTCGCCGGTGGGATGAAGCATGATCTCGGGATCACCGGCGGCGTTTCCGCTCTGATCGGTGCGTCGTTCTTCATCGGCTACTTCCTCTTCCAGGTTCCAGGAGCGCAGTACGCGGAGAAGCGCAGCGTCCGCACGCTGATCTTCTGGAGCCTGATTCTTTGGGGCGTTCTGGCGGCAGCCCAGGGGGTGATCCAGGATGTGACCCTTCTGATCATCGTCCGGTTCCTCATCGGCGTCGTCGAAGCCGCGGTGCTCCCGGCCATGGTCATCTTCCTGGCTCACTGGTTCACCAAGGCCGAGCGGGGCCGCGCAAACACCTTCCTGATCCTCGGAAATCCCGTGACGGTCCTCTGGCTGACGGTGGTGTCGGGATTCCTGATCGAGGCGACCTCGTGGCGCTGGATGTTCATTCTCGAGGGCATTCCGGCGATTCTCTGGGCCCTCGTCTTCCGCAAGCTGGTGGCCGACCGGCCGCATGAAGCGAAGTGGCTCAACCCCACGGAGCGGGACCAGGTCATCAATGCCCTGGAAGCCGAACAAAAGTCGATAGCCCCGGTCCAGGGCGGCCTGGCCGCCGCGCTTCGCTCCCGCAACGTCGTCCTGCTCTCCGTCCAGTACCTGCTCTGGAGCCTGGGTATCTACGGGTTTGTCTTCTGGCTGCCGACCATCGTTAAGGCCGGATCCGGCCAGGGCATCGGACTGACGGGTCTGCTCTCCGGCGCGCCCTATGCGCTGGCCATCATCGTCATGGTGTTCAACAGCCGCGCCTCGGACCGCTCGGGGAACCGCAACCGGTACGTCTGGCCGTGGCTCGCGCTGGGGGCTGTTGCCTTCTACGGTTCATACCTTCTGGGGCCGGACCGGTTCTGGCTCTCCTTCCCGCTGCTGATTATCGCCGGAGCCGCGATGTACGCGCCGTATGGTCCGTACTTCGCGAACATCTCGGAGTTCCTGCCGCGAGCGATCGCTGCACCGGCCATTGCC
>JBBRKU010000154.1:0-5646 GCA_038231735.1 Actinomycetales bacterium
CGCTCTATACCTGCAACCCCAAGGACTTCGAGGGGATCACGCGCCTGGAAGTCGTTGCCGTTCCGCACCCCGATCAGACGCCAGCCGGGCCAAAACCCTAATCAGCAGTTCCCGCTCGGCCACCTTGATGCGCCCGTGCAGGGTCTCTTCGGTGTCCCCGTCCTCCACGGCGACGGCGGTCTGCGCAATGATGGGACCGGTGTCCATGCCCGCATCCGCGAAATGCACGGTGCAGCCGGACACCTTGACCCCGTAGGCCAGCGCGTCGCGGACTCCGTGCGCGCCGGGAAAGGACGGCAGCAGGGCCGGATGGGTGTTGATATACCGGCCGGGGAATGCATCGATGAAATCCGGAGCCACGATGCGCATGAAGCCGGAGGAGACCACATAGTCGGGCTCGTAGCCGGCGACGGTGGCCACCAAGGCTGCATCCCAGTCGGAACGGCGTGCGTAGTCCTTGAAGCTGACCACGAATGTCTCAAGGCCGGCCGCCTCGGAGCGCTCAATCCCCGCGGTACCGGGCCGGTCTGCGCCCACGGCGGCAATCTCAACCGGCAGCTCCCCCGCTTCGATGGCGTCGATGACGGCCTGCAGATTGGAGCCAGTCCCGGAAACCAGTACAACGATGCGCATGCCACAACTTTAGGCGACCGCGCGGACCGGCCCTATTCGGCCCCGGTCTCCAGGCCGTCCTCCAGCACGGCCTCCAGGTCAGGCTCGCTCGGCTGACGCTCCAGCCAGGGCCCCGCGGCATAACCGACGACGACGCCAATGGCCACTTCGGCTCCCATCCAGGTCGCCGTGGTCAGTGGGTTCGGCCCGAGGTCCGTCAGCCGTCCGATTCCGGCCGAGCCGTGCGCCAGCCACGCCAGCACACCGGTCATGATCGCGGCAGCGGCCCCAACTACGCAGCCAAGGACAAGGGTGGACACCGGTGCCGTGAACCACCGGGTTTTGACCTTGATGGAGAGCCATTCGTCGAAGTGGTTCTCGCCCTCACGAAGGAACCACCAGCCAGCCAGCGCGCCACCGAGCACCGGGATAATCATCGCGACAACGCCCCAGGATAGCTGGCCCACCGGCAAGGCACCCAGCACGGGGATGGCGGGAACCGGTGCCACCAGGGTGCCCAGCGGCGAGACCGCGGAGCCGAGGCCCAGCGCAAATCCGGAACCGGAGGCCCAGGCCAGCGTCCAGATCACCAGGTTCGGCCCGAAGCCAAGCTGCGCGAGTGTCAGGACTGAGCCGCCCACGGCACCGCTCTTGAGTCCTTCATACACATCGACAATGTCAGACCAGTGCCAGCCGATGTCCACCACCAGGAGCAGTGCGGCCAGGGCCAGGGCCGCGGCCAGGGCCACCAGTCCGGCGCGTACCGCCGACCACAAGTAGGAGCCGGCCCATCGCGAATGCTGGCTGGTCTTGGCAATCCAGTCCGCCGCGTCCACGCCAATCAGCCGGCCCCAGCCGCCGGCTTCGCGCCGCGCGCCTGTGATCAGCCCGAGCCCAACGGGGATCAGCGGAATCAGCGCCCCGAGCACCACGTCGGCATGCGCCTCAGGGACGCTGCAGACGAAGGCCGTCCCCAACCCGGCGGCGGCATAGACGGCCAGCGCCCCCAGCAGGGCCTGCCAGAGCTGGTCCGTATAGGATGCCCGCGCCAGACGCCGGCCCGCACGCCAGGAGAGCAGGATCGGAATCAGCGTCAGCCCCAGCGGGATCAGGCTGAGCGTGCCGCTCTGGACCGAGGCGGAACTGGGCCCGTCGTTGAAGGTCAGGGTCAGGGGCACGCCGTGGATGATCAGCCACGCCTGTCCGGCCAGCTCGGCCAGCGCATCCGGCGTCCGGTCCTTGAACCCATCCGCCCACCACACTGCAACCAGGGGCAGCACCACCAGTACGGCGGAAAAGAGCGCCGCCTGCGCGGATTCGAAGACACCCTGCAGCCACAGCGGCATCGGAATTCCTCGTTGGCCCCCTTGGCCCGCTGTCAGTTTCATTGCTTTCCATCGTGCC
The DNA here is from genome assembly GCA_038231735.1 of Actinomycetales bacterium. Lineage (GTDB taxonomy): Bacteria > Actinomycetota > Actinomycetes > Actinomycetales > Micrococcaceae > Arthrobacter_M. The sequence continues at coordinate 2,017 of JBBRKU010000154.1, forward strand.
ATGGAGGCTGCGCTGCGGCCGTCAAGCAACGCCGACGACGGCGGACCGGACAGGGTGCAAGCGGTCCTGGACGAAGCCGGCTGGTCCTTTCGCAGCGAAAGCCGGAGCTTTTGGTCCCCGACGGACGTAAAATGTTGCTGTTGACGGTGCGTGGAAACGCTGCAGAGGCGCACGCAACATCAGCGCCCGTGCGGCGCGATTCCGGCCGGGCAGACTTTCGGGTCGGAGGAAAAATGACTGCCGACGCGTCATAAGCTTCGTCAAGTTATCAGGAGCCGCCAATGAGCCAATGCACCTAACGAAGTAGTAACTAACTGCCTAGGCAGAAGTCACGACAGTTGGTGCAGGTCCCGGACATCATGTCCGGAACCTGCACCAACCCCTGTCCGCAGCCGACGGCGGAACCCCACCCGGCGCCGTCGGGCCCGCCGGAGCTACTCTCCCGCCGGAAATGCGTAACTGGCCGGAATCTGCGCCGGATCCAACCCATAAACCAAGGCGATTTCCTGGTGCGCCGCCAGCTGGAGCGCCGTCACCTTGCCACTCTGCTTCACTCCGTTAACATAGACGTGCCACGCCGCTGCACCGGAGTCCGCCTTGCCCCCGATGCTCCCGTCCTGGCCCAGGACGCCCCACTCGGTCAGGGCCTGGCCGAGGGTGTATTTAAGGCCCGCGGTCGGGGCCTCAATGTGCAGTACTCCCGAGGTGTCATGGGTATGAAGCGCCGAGATCCCGATGGCCTGACCACTCGCGTCTGCCACGAAGCCGATATTCGCCGGCACCGTCTCCGGGCTGCCATTGACGAAGACATCCAGATGCGCGTGGTAGTGCTCGACGGTGCCCTCGGCCTTGAGGATTTCAAGTCCGGCGCCGTGGATCCTGTCGCCGGACCCCTGGAAGTCCAGGGCCCACGGGCCGGAAGTACCGGACGTGGGGGCTGATACTGCCGAACCGGAGGCTGCGGAGTTGGCAGAGCCGGAAGCTGCTGCTCCGGTGGACGAGGTGGCTCCGGGGCTGGCGCTGGAGGAGTCCGGGCTGGAACAGCCAGCCAAGGCCAGTGCCACGGAGGCCGCGGCGGCCAAAAACAGAACGGTGCGTTTGCTGCAGCGCATCGGGAAAGTACCTTTCGATATGGGGAAGTCCCCCTATCGATGTTAACCGCCGGCCAATGCCGAAGCCGACGCCGACGCCGACGCCCGAAGCGTTTACCCGGCGTTCACGCGGCCTCCATCCGGCTACCGCTGTCCGGCCAACCGGCTCGGCCAGCGTGGGGCGTATGAGGATTGCCATTGTTGCCGAGTCATTCCTGCCGCTGCTGAACGGGGTCACCCATTCGTTGCTCCAGGTCCTTTCCCATCTGGACCGGCGCGGACATGAAGCGATGGTGATCGCCCCGTCCAGCTCGGCCCTGGACGCCCCGGCCCGGGTGGGCAGCGCCGCGGTGCACCGGCTGCCGTCCGTCCCGCTGGCCGGTTACAGCGATTTCCGCATTGCGGTGGGTGGGGTGGCACGGGTCAGGCGCATTCTCGCCGACTTCCAACCGGACGTGGTCCATCTTGCCTCCCCCTTCGAGCTGGGTTGGCGGGCGGTACGCGCCGCGGACCAGCTGGACATCCCGACCGTTGCGGTCTATCAGACCGAGGTGCCTTCCTATGCCGCCCGGTACGGGGCCCCCTTCCTGGAGAACTGGGCCTGGAGCCGGGTCGAGTATATCCATCTGCGTTCCTCCCGCACGCTGGCGCCGTCCTCCTTTGCGGTGAATCAGCTGCGCGGTCATGGCATTCCAAGGGTCCATCTGTGGGGACGGGGTGTTGATACGGCGCGGTTTTCTCCGGCCAGGCGCGACGACGGCTGGCGGTTTTCGGTGGCCCCGGGAGGCGAGAAGATCATCGGGTACGTTGGCCGGCTCGCTGCCGAGAAGCAGGTGGAGGATCTTCGCGCCATAGCGGATCTGCCCGGAACCAGGCTGGTGGTAGTGGGGGACGGCCCGCTGCGCGCGGCGCTGCAGCAGCAGCTGCCCGGGGCCGTCTTCACCGGGTTCCTGTGCGGGACCGAGCTGGCCCGCGCGGTGGCCGGCTTCGATCTGTTCGTCCATCCCGGCGAGCTCGAAACGTTCTGCCAGACCATCCAGGAGGCCATGGCCTCGGGCGTTCCGGTGGTGGCGACGGGCCGGGGCGGACCGCTTGACCTGGTGGACAATTCGCGCACCGGCTGGCTCTACACCCCCGGCGACCTCACGGAACTGCGCGGCTACGTGCGCGACCTGATCGGCGACGACGCCAAGCGCGCGGCCTTTGCACGTGCGGCCCACCGGTCGGTGCAGGGGCGCAGCTGGGAAGCCGTCTGCGGAGAGCTCACGGAGCACTATGAGCAGGCCGTTGACGACGATGCCCGACTGGTCCGCTGAATTAACGATCCTCCCGAATTAACGATCCCCCACAGACAGGAATCCGGCATGAAAATCTCGGTCATCGGCTGCGGCTACTTGGGTGCGGTCCATGCCGCCACACTGGCGTCGCTGGGACACGAGGTAACCGGGGTGGACACGGATGCCAATAAGATCGACCACGTGGCCCGAGGCTTCGCCCCATTCTACGAACCCGGGCTGGAGGACCTGCTGCGCGCGGGGCGCAGGTCCGGTGCACTGCGCTTTTCCACGGACTTCGCCGCCGCCGCCGAAGCCTCCGTCCACTTTCTCTGCGTCGGCACGCCCCAATCCAAGACCTCCGAGGTGGCGGACCTGAGCCATCTACACGCCGCCTTGGCCTCGCTGCTGCCACAACTGAAGGTGGGGGACGCCGTCGTCGGCAAATCCACCGTCCCGGTGGGGACCACCTCCGCGCTGCAGCTGGAACTGGCCGCGGTCCCCGGGGTGGCCCTGGGCTGGAATCCGGAATTCCTGCGCCAGGGCACGGCCGTGCGGGACTCGTTGGCGCCGAACCGGCTGGTCTACGGTGTGCCGGAGCGGACAGCCGCGGCCCCCAACCGTGCCACCCACGGCCCCACCGACTGCGCCACCGAAAAGCAGGATCCCGTCACAATGGCCCTGGACGCGGTTTACCGGCCGCTGCTTGATGCGGGGGTGCCGCGGCTGGTGGTCGGCTTCCGCACGGCCGAGCTGATTAAATCCGCGGCCAATGCCTTCCTGGCCACCAAGGTTTCCTTCATCAACGCGATGTCACAGCTCTGTGAGGCCAGCGGTGCCGATGTCACGCAGCTGGCAGCCGCCATGGGGCTGGATCCGCGGATCGGCGACCGCTACCTGCACGCGGGGCTGGGCTTCGGCGGCGGTTGCCTGCCCAAGGACATCCGTTCCTTCCGGGCACAGGCCGGCGGCCTCGGTGTGGAATCGGTGGAGCGCTGGATGCGGCTGGTGGACACCATCAATCTGGAGCAGCGACGGCGCACGGTGCAGCTTGCGGGGCAGTTGTGCGGCGGCGACGTGGGCGGGCGGCAAATCACGGTGCTGGGCGCGGCCTTCAAGCCGGACACGGACGACATCCGGGACTCCCCCGCCATGGACGTTGCCGTCCAGCTCGCGGCCCAGGGCGCGCACGTGACGGTCACGGACCCGCGAGCCATCAACACCGCCTGGATGCGCTACCCGCAGCTGCGTTTCGAATCGAAGAC
>JBBRKU010000155.1:0-5641 GCA_038231735.1 Actinomycetales bacterium
CACACAACAACTTTGCCAGCCTTGGAAGCGCGGCCGTGGCAGGACAGGAATAGCAATTGCCAGCGTCCGAGTCCGAGTCGAGTGGATCGACAAAGATATGCTTGCGAACGGCGTCGGACGCCCGACTGGTCGCGGGCGGCGGACGCCTCGGTACGGTCCTGGATCGGCTCGGCTAGCTGTTTGTACCCCCGGTTTTCCCGCCCTATGCACGGTGATTCCGCCGGCCAGGCCGACGACCTGCGCGAATACGAAGAGGAATTGGTAATCCAAAACCATGGTGTCGTTGCGGGAGGAACTTCTCGCGGAACTCGATGCTGAAGCCAAACGGCAGCCCACAAGCCGCAGCGCACTGCTCGCCGGTGACCCGCCTGCTCATCGACACATCCGTGCTGATCAAGTGGTTCCACAGCGAGGGCGAGGGTGGCTCCAACAGGCCCGGGCGTTGCGGTCGACACATATTGCCGGCAGCAAGGCCGCCATTCCTGCCGGTAGAGAGTTATTAGCGAACGACGACGGCGGCTGGCTTGGCTTCCTACACGGCGTTGGTCCTGGGGCCTGCTACTGCGCCCGCTGGAACAGGAAGTGCAGGGTCCGGTGCCGGCTGGAGCGCACGTGCTGTTCGGCGACCTTGGCGGCAAGATCCGCATCTCCGGAAGCGATGGCGTCCAGCAACTGCTCGTGCTCGCTGCAGAGAAGTTCCAGGTCGTCCGTCTGGCGGAACAACCACTGCAGGCGTCCGTGGAGCGGTTCCAGGATGGTGCGGAGCAGTTCGTTGTGTGCCAGCCGCGGGATCTCATCGTGGAATTTGCCGTTGGCTTCACGTGCGGCGGCGACGTCCTGGCGCTGGGTGGCCTCTTTCGCCTGGTCCAGGAGCTGCTTCAGGGCCTGCAGGTCAGTATCCGTGACGCGCTGGGCGGCCAGCCGGCAGCTCATGCCCTCCAGCGCTTCGCGGACGTCAAAAAGCTCCTCCACATCGGCACGCGTCAGTTCCCGCACCACCAGGCCGCGGGTGGGCCGTTCCGCTACCAGGCCCTCCTCGCGGAGCATACGGAGTGCTTCCCGGACGGGCAGCCGTGAGACATCGAATTCGTCCGCCAGGTCCCGCTCGATCAGCCGGATGCCGGGTGCATAGTCGCCGTTGTAGATCCGTTGTCGGATCTTGTCCCGGACTATTTCACGTAGAGGCTGTTCGCGGAGTGTTCCTTCGCTCAGAGGTGGCAAAACTGTCCTGTCCTGGCGTACCGATGTATTGAGGTGTCCTTTGCTCTTCATGTTAGCCATGTCGAGTGCCGCCGCGTGCGGATGCCGGCGCCGGGACGGTGCGGTCATGCCAGCAGGCGCCCCCAACGCGGATCCAGGCCGACCACCCCTGCCATGGACAGACATTTCCACAGCGTCACAGCCACGGAATCCAGGACGGGCACGCCATAGTCACGCTCCACCTTCTCCACGACGGGTGCCCCGTAGAGATTCGTGCACAGGTAGATCAGTGCCTCCGGCTGATCGCCCGGACGGTCCAGGAGTTCCTTCGACGGAGCCAGCAGCTCGCTGGGATCAACCCGGGCGAACGATTCATTGACGCTCAGCCCCAGGTGACGTTCGCCGGTGACGGAAATGCCCTCGGCCCGGTAGCTGCTGATCACGGCCTCGTTGACGTCCTGTGTGTAGGGGGTGACCAGCCCGACGCGGGAGATCCCGAAGGCCTCGAAGGCGTCCAGGTAAGCCAGCGTGGAGGTCGTCGCGGGCACGCCCGTGGCCTCGGTGATCTGCCGGACCATTTCCCTGTCGTGGTCCGCTCCGAGCCAGGAACCGGCGGTGCCGTTCCAGGCCAGCACGTCAACCTCTGCGGTCTTGAGCAGCTCCGCGGCATCCAGCATCGTCCGGAAGTCGAACTGTTTGTCGGAGCCGGAATCCAGCGCGATGCGGGTGACCCCTATCCGGGTGGAATGGACAGTCACATCCGTCCGGTCGCCCAGGATCCGGTAGGTCTGTGGTTCAAGGCAGGTGTTGGAGGACGGCACGATCATGCCGATCCGCACGGGACACGTGGACATCAGAGGACCTTTCCGGCGGAGATGGCCGTATCGCTGACACCGAATCGTTTGAGGAAACGGCCGGTGGGCCCCGGATCGCTGAATTCGCCGCCGTCGAGCACCACCCGTCCGCCCATGACCACGGTGGAGGGCCAGCCGGTCAGTTCCATGCCGTCAAAGGGGGAGAAGTCCGTCCCCATGTGCAGGGCCTGCCCGTCCACTGCGCGCACTTCGCCGGGATCGAAGATGACCAGGTCCGCGTCGTATCCGGGGGCGAGGATTCCCTTGCCGGCCAGTCCGTTGATCCGGGCAGGACCGGCGGCGAAAAGCTCCACGAATTGCTGGATGGGCATGCCCTGCTCCGTGACCAGCGTTGTGAAGGCCACCGGCATCCGCGTCTCGATTCCGGGGAGGCCGTGCGGCATGAACCGCACGTCGTCGGTCCGGGACTGCTTTTGTCCAAGGTCGTAGCAGGAATGGTCCGAGGATATGGTGTGGACTTGCCCGGCCCGGACAAGCTCCAGCAGCTCCTTCACGGTTTCGCGGCTGCGGATCGGCGGGCAGCAGGCGAACTTTTCCGGGAACTCGGAGTCGTATACCGTTTCATCCAGGGTGAGGTAGTGCGGGCACGTCTCGGAATAGGCCGCCAGTCCGCGGGATCGGGCGTCCTGGACCATGGCGACGGCCTCGGGAATGGTCTGGTGGACAAAGTAGACGGGGGCGCCGGTATATTCGGCCATGGCCAGGACCTCGGCCACGGAGGCCGCCTCCGCCAGTTCCGGGCGGGTATGGTGCAGGCTTCCGGCCGGTACGGGCGCGGAGGCACCGTGCTGATCTATGCTGTGCTGCTCCAGGCAGTCGACGATGATCGGATCGTGTTCGGCGTGGATGTAGGTCAGTCCGTCCAGCCGTACCATTTCCCGCATCACCTTCACGATGGTGTCCCCGTTGGCCATGGTGGAGCCGCGGTTGGTGGTGTACATCTTCACGGAGCGGATGCCGTGCTCGGCCAGCCGGTCCAGCTGGGCAGGGACGGTCTCGTCCCAGCCGATGACGGCTCCATGCAGGGCCACGTCGCAGCGGGAGACAACAGCTAGGCGCATCTTGTTCTCCGCGGCCTCAAGGGGAGTTTCGCTCGAGTCCGCCGGAATGCCAAAGTCCATAATCGTCGTCGTGCCTCCCCAGAGCGCGGCGATGCTGGCGGTTTCATAGGTGTCCAGGGATTTGTAGGCACCGGTCACCTGCTCAACGTGGGCGTGGGAATCCACTCCCCCGGGGATGACGGTGCGTCCCGCGGCGTCCAGCGTCCGGGCGGCCGACGGCAGGAGCTCCGGGGACGTTGCGGAGTCGTACAGGGCGGCAATCCGTCCGTCCCTGATCGCATTGTGGCCCTGCAGGGTGCTGTCCGCATTGACGATGGTGGCGTTGGTGATGAGGAGGTCCACGGTCATGGTTCTACCGAACTTTCTGGCTGGTCCGGAAGCCCCGGTCAAGGGTCCGGGTGATGTCCGCAGAGAGGCCTGCGTTGGTCTTTTGCGGCGGCCGGGCGAAGCTGCCCTTCCGGTGGGTTCCGCCGTTGAGGCTGACCAGCAGCTCGCACTGCTTGACCCCGGCGGAGATGCCGTCCACCACGGGGACGGGAATCTCGGCGCCGATGTCCCGGGCCAGGCCGGCGAGCGGGGCACCCGCCAGGATGACGACGTCGGCCCCGTCCCTTTCGACCACGTCGTGGGCCAGCTGCAGGAGCTTGTCCCTGAAATCGTCCTGGACGGAGCCAATGCTGCCCAGCGAGTCCTGCAGCGAACGGATCGAGGCGAGGCTGGCGCCCATGCCGTTGCGCTCCACGCATTCCCGGTACCAGGCTTGGATCCGCTGGGAAATGGCGACGATGGAGAACCGGCTGCCCTGCAGCGCAGCCGTGTGGATGGCCGCCTCGGTAATACCCACCACCGGAATATCCACGAGTTCCTTCAGGGCGGGCATTCCCGGGTCTCCGAACGCGGCGACGACGACGCCGTCCACGTTCCCGTCTTCCTCGGCGATGATCTGGGCCACCGCAGTCCCGGCCAGGAGCGCCTCGACCCGGGTTTCGATGTACTCGACGCCGAACTGGGCGGTCCGCACGATGATTTCGGTGCCGGGGGAAGCCGCACGCTCCGCCTCGGCACGGATCAGCGCGGACACGCTATCGCTGATGTTGGGGTTGATGACCAGAATCTTCATGGCACAGACCTGTCTGCAATTGAGGGAGTGGAGGGGCGGTGACGGGTCCCGGTCACGGGAATCCGGCTGCCGGAAGCGGCAGAGCCTCGGCAAGCGGATCCCCGTGCGGGCGGTGGTGTTTCCGGGTGGATCAGACCGGCAGCCGGCGGCTGTAGTCCATGGTCAGGACGGCGGCGGCCATGACGACGGCGGAGCCCACGAAGTAGAGCAGGGCCCAGGTGTAGCCGCCGGTGGCTCCGACGATCAGGCCCACGGCGATGGGGGTGATGAATCCGTTGATGTTTCCGCTGAGGTTCATCGCTCCGCCCAGGATGCCGGCGTTGGTCCGGCCGCCCAAGAGCGCGGGGATGCTCCAGAACAGGCCCACCCAGCGCAGGAAGAACATCACGGCGGAGAGCAGGACGACGGCGGTGAGCGGGTCGGACACAACCGTCACGCCTACCAGACCGAGCACGACGATCAGGCTGGAGAAGCCCAGCAGCGTCCGCATGACCAGGTTGGCGGATGCACCCTTTGTCTGCCACCAGTCGGCGATGTAGCCGCCCAGGAGTTCCCCGACGAAGCCGGCGCCGAAGATGGCGAAGGTTCCCCAGCCGACCGCCGCCAGGTTGAAGTGCTTTGCTTCGGAGAGGTAGAGCGGCCCCCAGGTCAGCAGGCCGTAGAAGACACCGTTGAAGCCGAACCAGCCGAAGCACATAGACCAGAAGGAGCGGAATTTCAGGTAGGGAAGCAGGCCGCGCCGGCCGGCGCCCTTGGAGGCTTCGGCCTTGGCATCCTCTTCGGCGTGGCTGGCCTCGATGTAGGCGAGCTCGCCCTCGTTGGTGCCCTTGTGCAGGCGGGGATTATCGCGGATGTACCACCAGGCCAGGAAGCCGAAGGCTGCGGTGGCGATGCCGACGGCGATGAAGGCACCTCGCCAGCCGCCGGTGGCCGCGATCAGGCCGGCAATGATCAGACCGCCGACGCCGGCGCCCAGCGGTGCGCCGGCGTCCAGGATGGTTGCCCCGCGGCCGCGCTCCTTTTGCGGCATCCAGGTGGCATTGAGCTTGCCGCCGGAGGGCATGATGCCGGCTTCGGTGATGCCGATGGCGGCGCGGGCGGTGAAGAGGCTGGCAAAGTTCCAGGCCAGCCCGCAGGCGGCGGTGGCCAGTCCCCAGCCAACACACGATGCCGTGATCATCTTGCGTGCGCCGAAGCGGTCAATCAGCCAGCCGGCCGGGACCTGCATCAGCGCGTAGGCGAAGAAGAAGGCGGAGAGCAGAACGCCGATGACTTCCGGCGTGAGGTGGAATTCCTTCTGGATCAGGGGCATGGCCACGGAGATTGAGCCGCGGTCCACATAGTTGAGCGTGACAAGTACCAGGAGCAGTACGAAGAGCTTCCAG
>JBBRKU010000156.1:0-5624 GCA_038231735.1 Actinomycetales bacterium
CCGGCGCCCGCCGGCCCAGGGCCGTGTCCAGCTGATGCTGCGGCCGGAGCAGATCCGGATCGCCGAAGACGGGCCCATCCACGGAGTGGTGGTGGAAACGGATTACTTCGGCCCGGAAACCACCGTGCGGATCCAGCTGGCCCCGGTGGTGCCGGATCCGGCCAAACCACTGGACCCGCACCAGCCCAAGGGCGGGGAAATCATCACCATCCGGCACTGGAACGCCATGCTGGCCCGTCCGGGCAATCGGCTCTCGCTGCGCGTCGTGGGCGAGGGCGTCGCCTTCCCCTTCGCCTGAACCCGCGAACGGTCGCTAACTGCGACCTTGACGGCCTTCAAGGCCACAGTTAGCGACTTTTGGATGGGACTCCGCCGGTTACCTGCCGGACGCCGTGCCGCGATTGGTACCTTGTACCGCGACGGCCCCTGCATTGGCATCCGGCCCGGCGCCGAACCTGGCCAGCGGCCGCCAGCTGTCCACCATGATCACCAGCCCTAGAATCCACAGCGACAGGGTCATGGAGGCGGTGACGTCGGTGAGCCAGTGGTAGCCAAGGTACAGGCGGCTCAGGGCAACGGTCAGCACGCCGACAACAACAACAACGGCGGCAACCATCCAGGGCGTGAGCCGCACCGGAGCCGACAGCCGGGAGAGCAGCAGATAGGACAGCACCAGCAGGAAGACCGCGGCTCCCATGGTGTGGCCGGAGGGGAAGGAAAACGCATCGTCCGGGCCCATCAGCATCTGCGGCGTCGGGGGACGGTGCCGCACCACCTGGTGTTTCACCAGATAGGACAGCGCGACGGTGGCCACCATGGCCGCCATCAGCAGTCCCGGCCTCCACAGCTGCCGGCTCCGCCACGCCCATACCAGCGCAAAGCCGATGCCGATGATGGTCAGGTAGGTCGGGGAGGAAACGGTGGTGACGGCCGACAGCACCCCGGTCAGCAACGGGTTCCGGTGCGCCACCAGCCAGTCATGCGAGGGCTGGTCCAGCATAGCCAAGCCCCCGCCGGAGGTGACGGCCGACAGCACCAGGATGAACAGCACGACGCCGACCACCAGCAGGCCGGCACCCGTAATGTAAAGGCGCTTCCGCCGTCGTGGTTCAAATCCGGTCTCCCCCAAGCCGCGTCGAAGCGCGCTCATGGCGGAGTATGCGGGACCCTTTTGGGCAGGCTTTGGTGCAGAAGTCATTGGACCATTGTGCCGGGCCAAACTGGGTACCGGCTGGGAACTGCCTGAAGCGGGGGTAAGCCGAAGGCCTATTTCGGTGCGCGCTTCTGCGGATAGGGGGTCTCATGCCGCGCCAGCATGTCCACGAACCCTTGGATCTTCTTAGCCCGGGCCGCGCCGGACTTCACCGAGCTCACCCGGTAGATCAGAGAGTAGCGATTGGTGGACGTCAGGACCTTGAACATGGCCCGGGCCTGCGGATCGGCGTCGATGGCCGCCGCCAGGTCTTCGGGCACCTCGGCCGAGCCCTGGCCCAGGTAGGCGGCCTCCCACCGGCCGTCCGCCCTGGCGGAGTCGACGGCGGCCTGCCCCGCCGGGCGGATCCGCTTCTCCTGCTCGAGCCGGGCAATGCGCACCACGTTGTTCATGGACCACTTGCTCTTCGGCGTCCGGGGCGTGAACCGGGTGACGTAGCTGCCCTCATCCCGGCGGCCGATCACGCCGTCAATCCAGCCGAAGCTCAGCGCCTCATCCAGCGCCGCGTCGTAGGTTAGGGCGGTCACCGTGCCGCCCCTCTTGTGCAGCACCAGGCGCACGCCCGGGCTGCTGGCGTGGTTGGCCTGCAGCCAGGCAGTCCATTCGCGCGCATCCGCCACCAGCAGCTCCTGCAATTCATCAGCCATAGCCACACCCTAACGGGCGGCCACCGAGCCCGGTTGAGATGACACATCGCGCCCATGTTTCGCCCGAACATGGGCGCCGTCTGCATCCTCAACGGCTCGGCCACCGGGCGCGGCGACTGCGGGAGCGAGGACCCCCGCGGCCGGGGCCGGACCGCGCCGTCCTGACAACGCCGGACGCATCCGGTAGAACAGAGGCATGAGCGTACGCACCCCCGACCCCTTCCCAGGCTGGCTTTCCGAAGATGACCTCTACGAGGCCCGGAACCGGTTGCCGATGATTTACGTGGAGGCGGTCCCGGTCCGGCTGGATCCGCTGGGCTACGTCAACGAGGTGGGGCTGCTGCTGCAGGCCGACGACGACGGCAACATGGTGCGCACGCTGGTTTCGGGCCGCGTCCTATACCGGGAGACCATCCGGGCAGCGCTGCTGCGGCACCTGGAAAAGGACCTCGGCCCGATGGCATTTCCGCAGCTGCCCGTCAGCCCGGTCCCCTTTACGGTGGCGGAATACTTCCCGGCCCCGTCGCAGACCGGTCTGACGGACGAGAGGCAACACGCCGTGGCACTGGTGTACGTCATTCCGGTCGCGGGCGAATGCAGCCCGCGCCAGGACGCGCTCGAGCTGACCTGGATGTCCCCAAAGGACGTCCTCAGCCCGATGGTTCAAGACGAGTTTGCCGGCGGCCGGGGCGCTCTGGTGCGCCAGGCACTGGCGTTCGCGGGAGTCAGCCACCCGCTGTAACGTGCCCCATGGTCGCCGCGGCCAGGGAGGAACGACGGCGGACGCTGGCATGGGCGGCCACCCTCGCCCGGCGCAGGGTTTCCTATACTGGAATTTGCATACCGGGGACGAAACGTAATGATCTGAGGACTGGCCAATGACGGAAACCGCGGCGGACAACAACACCGAAAATGACTCCGGGGCCGGCTTCCAGACCGTGGGAGTGGGTCATTTGGCCGTCGGATCCACCGTGAAGGCTCCGGACGGATCGGACGCCCGCATCACCGCCATCCGGTGGGAGCAGGACGACTACGGAAATGACGCCGTGGCCGTGCTCGAGCGCGGCGACGGCGGACCTATCCGGGTGTCCGCAGCCGCCACCGTCGAACTCGCCGGATCATTGGCCTCAACCGGCACGGCCACGCCCAGCGAGCCACCGAAGCCCCTGATCCCGGCCGAGGAGGGAACCCCTGAAGCGGTGGTGGCCAACGCCGCGGCGGCCCACGGCGGCCACGAAACCGTCCAGCGCCTGGCTGCCAAGCTCTCCAAGGGGCTGAACTTCAAGTCCGGCGCCAATCTGCAGGACGTGCAGTCGCTGGCCCAGGTGCTTTTCGTGGACCTGAACGATGAAGCCAATGCGGTGGCGGTCTGCCAGCTGATCACCGAGCTACCGTTCGACGGCAACCCCGGGCGCTGGACCCCGATAGCCCACTGCCTGGCCCTGACCCACTACATCGCCCGGACCAATGCGGACACCGCCACGGCCAACCGGCTGGCAGAGTTGCTGCGTGTCCCGGACCGGGCCGAGACGGACGCGTTCCGGGCCAAGATGAACGCCTTGGTCCGCCAACGCAGCCTGAACGAGCCCAACCTCTATGACAAGGAGATCGCCCGTACGGCCACCGCGGGCGAGCGGCAATCGGAGCTTGACTGGCGGTTGCTGCGGCTGAACACCCTGCTGGAACTGCTGGCCCACGGCGGCTCGGAGACCTTCGATGAGCAGGAACTGCTGCGCCGGATCAGCAATGAGCTGACGGCCATCCGCGCTGGCAGCTGACACCCTCAGCCACCCCGCAGCAGATGCAGAATCCCGGGGGTTTAGCTGTACTATCTGCGGGACAGTTCCGGGAGGGGGCCGCCCACCTGGCTCACGCCTGCCGCGCGGCTCTGGCAGCGCGGGGGTCCGCGTAGTACATTCGGCATATGGACCAGACCCAGCTTTCAGTCCACATCAACGCCGACGCCGAGCAGGTATGGCGGATGCTCCGGGAGCCTGCCCTGATTGCCCAGTGGCACGGCTGGGAGATGGACACACTGTCGGACGAAATCCAGGAAATCTACTACACCGATGTCACCGAAGGTTCGGACCACCTGACCTTGAACCTGGCCATGGGGGATGTCTTCAGGCTGGAACCGGTGGCCGACGGCACCCGGCTGACCATGTCGCGCGGGCAGGCGACCGGGGAATGGGAAAAGTACGACGCGGACATCACCGAGGGCTGGTCCATCTTCATGCAGCAGCTCCGCTTCGCCCTGGAGCGGCACCCGCACGGAACCCGGCGCACGGTCTTCGCGGACGGAATCACGGCGCCGCAGGGTCCCCAATCGTCGACGCTGTGGGAGGGGCTGGGCATTGACACCGGCTGGCTGCCTGATCCGGGCGAGGAATATTCGCTCCGTCTCTCCACTGGCCTGGAGCTTAGGGGCAAGGTCTGGTACCGCCAGGACACCCAGCTGGGGCTGACCGTGCAAAGCTACGCCGAGCATGGCGACGGTCTGCTGGTCCTAGCCGAGCAGGCGCCGCTGGACGGCATCCGGGAGCGAAAGGGTGCTCAGGTCATTGCCTCAACGTACGGGCTCGGTGCCGGCGCGTATGAGGCCGTCGCCGAGCACTGGGACGCCTTCATGGAAAAGCACTTCCCGGCCGAGTAAGTCCCCCGCTCCTGATCCTCCGTGGCGCTGTCGCGGCACTTTCGCGGCAGCGCCGCTAGGCGATCGGCGTGTTCGGCAGTACGGTCGCTACCTTGACCACCTTGGGGTCGTTCTCGTTGGCGCCGTAGTCCGAGCTGCGCGTGATGTCCTTGCCCTCCGCCAGCTTGATGGCGCGGAACAGTACGGTCAGCAGCGCCGCGACAATCAGGTTCACGGCGAATGCCACCACCGCAATGTACACCTGGACGTCGGTGCCCGGGATGGCCGCGATGGACCCGCCGAAGTGCGCCTTGGTCACCGGGTTGATTACGCTGTAAGCGGCCACCGTGCCGTAGATGATGCCCGCCGCCCAGCCGGCAAACAGCGCCCAGCGGTGGAACCAGCGGGTGTACAGCCCGGCCACGATAGACGGGAAGGTCTGCAGGATCCAGATGCCTCCCAGCAGCTGCATATTGATAGCTGCGGACTGGTCCATCGCGATCACGAAGATCAGCGCCCCGAACTTCACCACCAGGGAAGCAATCTTGGAGACCTTGGCCTCCGTCCGGGGATTTGCGTTGGGCCGGAAGAAGTCCCTGTAGATGTTGCGGGTGAACAGGTTGGCCGCAGCAATGGACATGATGGCCGCCGGCACCAGCGCGCCGACGGCGATCGCGGCCAGCGCGATGCCGGCAAACCAGGACGGGAAGTTGTCCAGGAACAGCTGCGGAACCACCAGCTGCGGGTTGATCGTCTTGCCGTCCAGCTCGGTCGGCTTGGTCCCGGCGGCGATGGCCACGTAGCCCAGCAGCGCCAGGAACCCCAGCACCAGTGAATACAGCGGCAGCAGCGCTGCGTTCTTGCGGATGGTGTTGCGGCTCTTGGTGGCCAGCACACCGGTGATGGAGTGCGGGTACATGAACAGCGCCAGGGCGGAGCCCAGCGCCAGCGTCCAGTACGCGGAGAAGCTGGACGCGCCGGGGATGATGGAGCCAATTGGTTTGTTAGTGACCGGGCTGACCGCCGTGAGCTTGGTCTGCGCAGCGCCAAAGATGTGGTCCCAGCCGCCGAACTTGGTGGGCAGGTAGATGATGGCCACAATCACGGCCACGGAGGCGGCAACGGCAACGGC
>JBBRKU010000157.1:0-5598 GCA_038231735.1 Actinomycetales bacterium
CGCGGGCGAACAGCTGCCACGGGAAGTCCAGTACGGCCGCTTCCCGCTCCGCGCCGGCGGCCCGGTCCAGCAGCAGCCGCGCCACCCGGTCGAAGAAATCAATGGGTCCTACCGAGCTCAGCGAGGGAGTCCTCCGCTCCCCCTCCCCGGTGTTGCCCACGCCGATGATGTCAATGTCCCGGCCCACCGCCAGGCCCAGCCGCTGCGCGGCGTTGACCGCGCTCATCGCCGCATAATCCGTGGTGGCATAGATCGCGGTGGGCCGCTCCGGGCGGGAGAGCATCCGCACCGTGGCGGCGTAGGCGCTGGCGGGCGTGACATCGAAGGTCTCCACGTAGTCCTCGCGCAGCTCCAGACCGGCACCGGCCAGGGCCTGGACATAGGTCAGGTACCGTGATGGAGGTCCCGGCGCTGCGCTCCGGCCGGAGGTCAGGCAGCCCACCTTGCGGTGCTTTTTGAGCAGGTGCTCCATCGCCAGGACGCAGCCGGGCCCGGCGACGGAACGGATCACATCGAAGCCCTCCGGCGCCAGCGTCTCGTCGAATACCACCAGCCGGGTGCCCCGTTCCGCGAGCCGGCCCAGGCCGTCCCGGCTCTCCGGCGGCACGGCATCGATGAAAACGGCGTCCGCGTCGTGGTTCCGCAGCACCTGGGCCCAGTCCGCGTCGGCCAGGATCATCGGCGTGATGCCCAGCGGAGCCGCCACCCGCTGGACGGCCTCGATCACCGCCAGCGACCACGCGTCGGAGAGCATCGTCAGGCACAGCAGCACGGTGTTGGTCCGGCCGGTCCGGATGGTCCGGGCGGCCGGATTCGGCTGGTAACCCAGCCGGTCGGCCGCGTCCCTGACGCGCTGGACCGTGGCGGGGGAAACCCCGGCCTGTCCCTTGGCGCCGCGGCGCCCCGAGAGTACATACGAGACGGTCGCCGTCGAGACTCCCGCCTCCCCTGCCACACTCCGGATAGTAGCCCGCATTCCGATGCCCCAATCACTGCTGAAGTCCTACCTAATGGTTACTGTAGCCGCGGCGGTGCCGCCGAACGCGGCGGATCATGCTACGCGCCGAACACCGGCACATCCGCGGGTAGCGCCTTCTGGTACTCCTCGCGGATCTTGTCTCCGCCGCCGTCCTTCCAGCGCTTCACCGCATCCTTGAAGTCGGAGACCTTGGCGCGGCCGGTGATGATGTCTATGGACTTATCCGTGATGATCTTGTTGATCTTCGCCCCCACCTTGGCGTTGGTGTCCGAGTACGAGCCGTTGGTCGGATTGCGCCAGGCGAAGTCCAGCAGCTTCTTTTCCTGCTCATAGATGTACTTGGTGTCATCCGGGAATGCCGGGTTGAACACCACGTTCTCCGGGCTGGACATGATGTTCAGGGCGCTGGCCACGCCGGGGATGTCCTTCAGCCCGGATTCGGTCATGACCGGGTTGCCGCCGCCGTCCATCGTGTAGTCCTGGCCGGCTTCGCCGTAGTTCTTCTGCAGGTATTCGGCACTGCCGAACGGCGCGGAGAGGTAGTTCATCAGCGCCAGCAGCTCGCGGATCTTGCCCTCATCGGTCTTCTTGAAAGCCGTGAAGCCGACGGTTCCGTAGCCCATGTCATAGGTGGGCCTGATCTTTCCATCGAAACCGAAGGGAATCAGGATCTCCGTCTGGGCATCCTTGTCCAGATTGCGGTAGCGGGCGATGTTGTGGGGTCCCACGATCACCTGGGCGGCGACCGTGCCGTTGACAATCCGGTTGGAAATGTCCGTGGCATTGACGTCCGGGTAGAAGCAGCCGGCGGCAAACAGTTTGGCCGCATACTCCAGGCCTGCTTCATACTGCGGGGTTTCATAGCGGTTGGTGAGGGTGCGGTCCTTGTTGACCGCCCAGCCGTTCGGGGCACCGAGCCATTCGGTGATCATGTGAAGCATGTTGATGTAGGCCGGCTCCAGCGCGTATTTGCCCTCGTTGGGCCGGGTCAGCTCCTTCGCTTTCTGGAAGAACTCATCCGCGCTGCTCGCGGTCAGGCCGCCCACCTGTGCCCAGGTGGTCTTGTTTCCGGCCATCACCTGTCCGAAGGGGGTGCTGGGGATCGGGGCGCCCCAGATCTTGCCGTTGACGACGGCGGTTTTCCAGGAGTCCGGTTTCAGTGCGGCCAGGTTGGGGTACTCCAGCACGGCGTCGCCCGAGAGGTACTTGGTCAGGTCCTGGAATTTGGCTTCCAGCATCGGGCCGATGTTCGGGATGCCCTGGTTCGGCGGTACCCACATCATGTCCGGCAGTGTGTCGCTGGCCAGGATGGTGGCGAACTTGGCCGGGTACCCGTCTCCGACGTCCTCGGCGATCTGCAGGTCCAGTGTGCCGCCGAGTTTGGTGTTGAGCCGCTGCCAGAACTTGTTGTCCGCCATCGCGGGGGACATGGTCTCGAAGGTTTCCGTCAGGCCCGTGACCGTGCCCTTGAGCGGCGGCGTCTTCACCGTCTGCACCGGGCTGGGCATCTTCAGGAAACCAGCCTGCAACCCCTTGGCGTTGCCCGCGAAATCCGGTGTAATCCCGGTGAATTCCTTGTAGGTGGGCAGCTTGACGCCGGCGGATGCCGCGGCGCCGCCGCTGGCACCGGAGCCGGCGCCGCCGCAGCCGGCCAGCGATCCGCCCACGGCCACGGCGGTGACGGAAAGCCCCGCGAGGCCCAGGAAGTTGCGCCGGCTGACGCCGGCGTCTTTGGAGGTGCGAGTCATCGCATGTCCTTTCGGTTTAGCCCTTGATGGCGCCGGTAATGACGCCCTTGTTGAAGTGCTTCTGCAGGAATGGGTAGACGAGCAGAATGGGCAGCAGCGCCACGACGACGATGGCCATCTGCATGGACTGCGGCGGCGGTGTGGAGGCTATCCCCAGCTGGTCGGCCAGGCCGCCGCCCTGCACCACGTAGTTGCGCAGCACCAGCTGGACGGGGAACTTGGTCTGGTCATTGATGTAGAGCATGGCGTTGAAGAAGGCGTTCCAGAATCCGACGGCATAGAACAGGCCGACGACGGCGACCACGGCCTTGGAGAGCGGCAGCACGATCTTCCACAGAATTTTGACGTCGCTGGCACCGTCGATCCGGGCCGCCTCGATGAGCTCCTGCGGAATGTTCATGAAGAAGGATCGCATCACCACAAAGTTGAAGGCTCCGAAGATGCCCGGCAGGATCAGCGACCACAAGGTGTCCAACAGGCCCAGCTGCTTGACCATCAGGAACATCGGAATCAGGCCGGGGGCGAACAGCAGCGTAAAGAGCACCATCAGCAGCACCGGCCGGCCGAAGAGCACCGGACGGCTGGTGGCGTACGCCATGGTGATCGTGACGAACAGGGCCAGCACGGTCCCGACGGCCGTCACGACGGCGCTCACCCCCAGCGCCCGGAACATGAACTGTCCGCTGAAGATGGCCTGGTAGGCCTGCAGCGTCGGGTGTGTGGGCCACAGCACGTAGCCGCCCGCGGCCACCAGCTGTTGGTCATCCGCCAGGGATGTTGAAACCACCAGCAGGATCGGCAGCACGATGGAAAGCGTGATGAGTCCCAGAACGACGGCCTTGATGGCCTGGTAGAGCGGCGAGACAGGTTCCTTCCAGGCCGGACGTGTGGGATTGAAAGTCAGCCCCTTGGACTGCCTGCCGGATGTCTTCCGGACCATTGTGTCTGTTGCCATGAGATGCCTCCTTGGGTGGCTGGGTTCCGCGGCTTAGGCCGGGAATCAGCCGGCCTTTTTCGAAAAGATTCCGGGTTCGCCCAACCTGTGCGCCACCTTGTTGGCTGCGAATATCAGGAGTGCGCCAACGATGCCCTTGGCGAGGCCGGCGGCGGCGCCGATGCTCCAGCCGCCGCCCACCACGCCGGCAAAGTAGGTGAAGGTATCCAGCACTTCCGAGGCCCCCGGACCCACCGCGTCGTGCTGGAGCAGGAACTGTTCAAAGCCGACGCTGAGGATGTCCCCAATGCGCAGGATGAGCAGCAGGATGATGATGGACCGCAGGCCGGGCAGCGTGATGTGCCACATCCGGCGCCAGCGCCCGGCCCCATCCGCGGCCGCGGCCTCATAGAGGGACCCATCAATGCTGGCCAGCGAGGCAAGGAAAATGATCATCGCCCAGCCGGCGTCCTTCCACACCAGCTGCACCGTGGCCAGCAGCGGGAACGTATCCGGGTTGGTCATGAAGGGAAGAGAATCCAGTCCCAGGTGCCGCAGCTCGTTATTGACCAGGCCCGCCCCGCCCAGCACTTGCTGGAACAGCGCAATAACCAGGACCCAGGACAGGAAGTGCGGCAGGTACACGATGCTCTGGAACCACCGGCGGATCCTGGAGCTCATGAGTGAATCCACAACCAGCGCCAATCCCAGCGGGACCGGGAAGAAAAGCACCAGCTGCCAGAGCGCCAGCACCAGGGTGTTCCGCAGCGCCACCCAGAAGTCCGGGTTGAAATAGAGATCCACGAAGTTCTGGAAACCGACCCAGTCGCTGTCTCCGATGCCCAGGAATGGCTGGTAGTCCTGAAAGGCAATGACATTGCCAAGAATAGGGATGTAGAAGAAGAGCAACAGGAAGAGCACACCCGGCACCATCATCAACAGCATCTGCCGGTCGCGCTTCCACCGCACCTTGAAACTTTGTCCGGCGAAACTCTGTCCAGCGACCGCGGACGCTTTCTTCTTCCCGCCCCGGAATTTACCCGGTCCGGTTGAAGCCGCGGCGCGTTCGGGCGCCGGCGCCGGCGGCGCCTCACTCGTTGTCGAGCTCATGGTCTCTCCTCTTACCTTTGGGCTGCGGCGGGGGATGAATGATGTGACCTCCACCTCGTTAACCGTTTAACAAACGTAGGGGATAAATTCCAAAAATGCAAGAAGCTGATCGAATACAGATGTAACAAGCATCTTTTGTCACGTTACCCGGCGACATCGGGCCTTGGCCGGGCTACCATAAAGCGGAGAACGGCGGCATTCATCGATCAGCTCCGCCGCCACCGCCACCAGCCGAACGGAGGATCCATGGCGCAGCGCTGCAGCCCGCAGGGCCGCGACGAGCCCCCCGTTGTGGCCTTAGTCGAGTCGACCGGATACCGGACCGAGTCGGAAATCTACGGCAAGTCCGCCGTTTTCCATCTCACGGTCCGCGCTGATCCGCAGGACATCCTTGGCTCGGTGGCCGATGTCCCGTGGTGGCTGAACGTGCGCGGAGCCGACTGGGCAAACCAGACGGGCCGCATTTCCGCCTGGCTGGAGGCGCCGGACCACCTGGTGACAGACGTCTCCCACAATGATGCGCTGGCGTGCTGCGCCTGGGCCGGACGCCGGCTGCCCACCGAAGCCGAGTGGGAGTTCGCGGCCCGCGGTGGGCTGGAGCAGGCGCGCTCTCCCTGGGGCAACGAGCTGCAGCCGCTGGATGCGCGGGGCGTCCCGCAGCACCGCTGCGATATCTGGCAGGGCGTCTTCCCCGCAGAAAACACGCTCGACGACGGCTACCTGACCACGGCTCCCGTGCGCACTTTTCAGCCCAAGGCTTTGGGCTGTACCAGACCAGCGGCAATGTCTGGGAGTGGTGCAGCGACTGGTTCGTGCCAAGTACGACC
>JBBRKU010000158.1:0-5566 GCA_038231735.1 Actinomycetales bacterium
ACGCGGGGCAGGTTGCCCGTTCCCGCGGCGGCGGAGGCGATCAGCGTTCCCGGGGCGGCGACGTCGGGCTTGACGATGCCGTTGGAGCCGTGATCGCCGCGCGAGGAGCTGGAGTTCAGCGTGTCCAGCGCGTTGGAGGGGCCTGCAACGGTGCCGACGTAGGCCGGGCTGAGCCGGATCTTCAGTGTCCCGGCGGCGGCCGAGGCGCGCAGCTTGTCCGAGGATGTGCGGTTGAATTGCACGCCGGGGATGCCGGTGTTGCCCGCAATCCCGGACTCGAAGACGTCTCTCGGGGATTCCAGCACGATGCCGGCGGCGCCGGCGGCCTGGGCGTTGTTGAACCGGGCTCCGGAACCGCAGGGGAAGGCACCGTTCTCTTCCCAGGTCAGCCAGACCCATTTGCCGGTGAGCGAGTCGGCCGGGAACGCCTGGCAGCCGAACTTGTTGTTGTCCGGGCCCATCACCACCTCGCCGGTCAGTGTCGCGGCTGTGACGCCGGGTCCGGAGTAGTTGAAGTTCACCGAGTACTGTCCCTGCGCATCACCGGCAACATCCGCCGGGGCCACGACGTCGATCTTGTCCATCGCCACCTGGGAACCGACGCTGTTCGCCACGGTCAGTGCGGAGCGGGCGTTGCCCGGCGAGCCGCCGACGTCGAAGGTGTCGCCGGCATTGCCGGAGGCCACCACGGAGAGGATGCCCTGCTTGGTCAGGTTGTCCACTATGTCATTCTCGGGATCGTCGGTGGGGGACCAGTCGGAGCCCAGCGACATGTTGATCACGTTGGCGCGGTCATCGAAGTTGCCGTCGCCGTTGGGGTCCAGGGTCATGTCCAGGGCCTGTCCGACGACGTCGGACGAACCCGTGCAGCCGAAGACGCGCAGCGAAACCAGCTTGGCCTGGGGTGCGGAACCGGGGCCGATCCGCATGGCCTGGACCTGGTCCGCGGTGAGTGTGCCGTAGTCACCCTTGAAGGTGCTGCCGTCCGCGTTGACGCCAAAGCCCGCGGCGGTACCGGCAACGTGCGTGCCGTGGCCGGCCGAGACGCAGTCCAGCGGATTCGCGTCCGGATGCGGGACCGGCTGGTAGGCGGGACCCGCGGCGGGATCGGCGTTGTAGTCATCGCCCACCAGGTCGAAACCGCCGGCGAGCTTCTGCGAATCGTAGAGGCCTGAACCGGCCGGGGGCAGGGTGGTCATGGCCTTGGCCTTGGCATACGCCTCGGGCGTGCCCGGGCCGCCGAAGTCGGTGTGGGTGTAGTCCAGCCCGGTGTCGATCACGGCGATGGTGACGCCCTGGCCGGTCTGCTTCTTTTCCACCCAGCTGTTCAGGGCCTTGGAATCCACGTCCGTGCCCTTGTTTTCATAGTGCTTGGACACAATCGGGGTCATCTTGACCACGTCAGGACGGCTCGCCAGCGCCCGGATCGCCGCCGCGTCGCCGTGCACGGCAACGCCGGGGATGGTGTTCGTGGTGGTGTACAGCTGGATGGCGGAGGCGGCCTGCGCCACGTCCTTGGCTTTGGCCGCGATGTCACTGCGGATCTGCTTGACCCTGCCGGCGTCGTTGACGGGCTTGGACTTGCCCTGCTTCACGCTGGCCGGCTGAGTGGCGTCAAAGGCCCCCTGGCCGGAGAACTGGATGTAGACGGACACCGCCCCGGACGCCGAATCCAGATTGCCGGCGATTTTTTGTCCCGGGACCACCGGCTGCGCGGAGTGTTGCGACTGGATCCCGATGGCCGGTGTGGGCGTCGCATCGGCAGCGGATGCAACACTGCATACGCTGGTTGCCAAGGCAACACCGGTGACGACGGCCAGCGCCCGGAAGCCATTGTGTGGCCTGAGCTTTCTCATTGATCTCCTCAAACTGGTTGCCGGCACGGGCCCATGCGAAGACGCACATTTCCCCTCGGTGTGGCCCTGCCGGCAGGCGGGTGATAACAACGGAACGCCACGGCCGCGAGGACGTTGCGCTCGTGGCAGCGCCGATCCAGCGACTGCCATGCCTCTACCCTTATGTGCCAACCGTCACATGTCAAAGATTTCGTGAATCTGTCTTTACAGATTTGTCACAACAGGCGTCCTGCGATTCGCAAAACCGCGCCGCAGGTACCCCATCCATTGCCGAGGTCGTGGGAACGCTGCCCGGTCGCCGGAAGCCCGGGCAAGTTTTGTCAGGTTCCCACGGTCTCGGCGCCGAGCCATGACCTTCAGGTCGCCAGAGCGGCCAGGATGCGCGCCTTGAACTGCCGCTCCATGAAAAGATCCTTCCATTCCACCCGGATGAATCGCCATCCATCTTCCATCAGAGCCTTTTCCCGCCGCCGCTCTTCGAAGATGGCTTCGTCCGTCGGTTTGTAGTCGAAGTACTTGATTTTGCCGTCGAACTCCAGGGCTACGCGCTTCTCCTTCCAGGCAAAGTCGAGACGGTGGTTTCCAGCTCGCGTGCGGACGGCGAACTGTGGTTCGGGTATCGGTAGGCACAGTTTGCGGAACAGGTCCCGGCTGAGGGTCTCGCCGGGCGACTCCGAGCGGGCATCGGCGTTCTCCAGTACCAGCCGGAGGTTTCGGACGCCGCGGTGTCCTGCAAGTTGTGTGGCCATCAGGGTCATCTTGCGCTTGTCGGCGCCCTTGCGCAGGGCGTGGTCCATGATGATCAGGGCCTGCCGGTAGCCCAGTGCAAGGCAACAGTCGACGGCGGTCCGTTCCAGCGTCGTCGTCAGCAGGCCTTCGATTGTCATCACCTCGGGGGCGGGAAGCGGACGTGTGTGGCAGGTGTTGAGCGTCGGGCCCGTGGGCGTCGGACGACGGCTTGGTCCGCTGGGTAAGGTGCAATCTCGTGTCAACGCCCCACAGAAAAAGGCGGTGCAGCCGGGCGGCGGAGGTGTGACTGTATACCAGCCGGCCCGGGGACGTCGTCAACGTTCCGTAGTTGTGCGTAAACACCAGCAGGCGTCCCCGCCCGGGTTCCTCCAGCTCGGTCCAGTACGATCCGCGCACATAGCAGCCATAGCGGACCCGGACGAGCATCGAAGCGGCAAGCATCCGTTTGATGGTCCGGGCGTTGTAGCCCAGATCCAGTAGCTCTTCGGTCCGCCAGAAATTTTTACCTGACGGAAGCGGTCGAGGGGGGTGCCGCGGTTGCACCGTTGGTCCGGCCTGGTCAGGTAGCGGGATCGGCCGCGGCTCGGATTCCCGCAGCGACGGAGGGTGATCCGGAGACGACTGCAGCTGGCGAACAGCCGGACCAAATGACGCCTTTGCGTTTGGCAGGTTTGACATAGGATCAGGGTCGCGAAAATCGGGAGGCGGCGGAAGACCCGCCCTCGGCTTGTGGATAACGGCCGGTCATCGACCGTGACCACTGTCGTCTGAAGGCCGGGTCGCGGGAAGCCTGCCCGGGGCGGGAAAGCTTTCGGCTACCTCGACGGCCTCCCGCGACCTCGGCGGTTCGGTGAAAGGCGGGTCAGCGGTTTGGGTAGTAGTTGCCCAGGGTTTCGGCCTTGAAGCCGAAGTAGCTGCCGCCCTCGATGGCGAGCCGGACGTCGTCGACCATCTTGATCACGAAGCGTTCATTGTGGATCGAGACCAGGGTGGCGGAGACCATCTCCTTGGCCCGGAACAGGTGGTGGATGTAGGCGCGGCTGTAGTTGGCGCAGGCGTAGCAGTCGCAGCCTTCCACCAGCGGGCCGAAGTCGCGCTTGAAGCGGGCGTTGGAGAGGTTCAACCGGCCGTGCGGAGTGTAAAACGCGGAGGTGCGCGCCACCCGGGTGGGGGAGACGCAGTCGAAGGTGTCCGCGCCGTTTTCGATGGCGGTGAAAATGTCATCCGGTTCGGAGATGCCCAGCAGGTGGCGGGGCTTGTCCTCGGGAAGTTCCTCATTGCACCAGCGCACAATGGTGCCCAGATTCTCCTTTTCCAGCGCGCCGCCAATGCCGTAGCCGTCAAAGTTCATCCCGCCCAGGTCCCGGGATGCCTTCCGGCGCAGGTCCTCGTACTGGGCACCCTGGATCACGCCGAACAGCGCCTGATACGGCTTGTCCGCACGCTCGGCGGTCAGCCGGAAATGCTCGGCGACGCAGCGCTCGGCCCAGAGCCGGGTGCGCTCCAGCGACATCTCCTGGTAGGCGCGCGAATTCATCAGCGTGGTGAGCTCGTCGAAGGCGAAGACGATGTCCGCGCCCAGCTGATGCTGCACGGCCATGGACACCTCCGGGGTGAACCGGTGCCGGTCCCCGTTCAGGTGGGACTTGAACCAGACGCCGTCGTCGTCGATGTGCGCCAGCCGCTCCTTGCCGGCCGCGACGAGGTCATCCGCACCGGCATCCGCGCCGGCATTGGCGCCCGCCGCGGCATCCATGTTGATGACCTTCTTGAACCCGGAACCCAGCGACATGACCTGGAAGCCGCCGCTGTCCGTGAAGGTGGGTCCGGCCCAGTTCATGAAGCGGCCCAGACCGCCGGCTTCATCCACTACGTCGGCGCCGGGCTGCAGATAGAGGTGGTAGGCGTTGGCCAGCAGCGCCTGCGCGCCGATCTCCTTCAACGCCTCCGGCAGCACGGACTTCACCGTTGCCTTGGTGCCGACCGCAATGAAGGCGGGCGTCCGGATCTGACCGTGCGGGGTACTGATGGCGCCGGTCCGGCCCTGGAACCGGCCGCCGTTCGCCGACTCCTGCAGCGCCGACGGGTTGCAGGTATCCGCCATCCGACGGCGCACGGCAAAGGAGAATTGGGACTGTTCGGAAGAGGCGGGCACCTACCTATTTTGCCAGCAAAGGTCAGCCTCTTTGACGGCCGGAGGGCCGGTGGCCTGCGACGTAAAAAATTCTTGGCCGGATTTGGCTCCATCCACCCCGGACGTCACTATGCTGAGCACGTCAGAATCGGGAACCATCTCGCTGAGGAGCTGTGCATGTCCACCACGGAAAGCTCGCCTGATATTCCAACCAGGGGTCCGGCCAGACCGGCTCCCTATGTGATCAGCGGGGTCCTGCTGGCCATCGGGATCATCTTCCCGCTGATCGTGCCGATGTACGCCAGCGCCGATCCGCACTTCGCCGGATTGCCGTTCTTCTACTGGTACCAGATGCTCTGGGTGCCCATTGACGCGGTACTGATCGGCATCTGCTACCAGCTGATGACGCGCGAGGACCAGCGCCGGCGGGACGTCCTCACCCGGAGTGCTCCCGGCCGGGCTGGCCTGGGGACCAACGACGACGGCGGTGAAGGGAAATGAGCATGGTGCTGGAGCCGGGCCTCGGGTCCGCCGGAATCCTGGCCGCGGGCCCCACCCGGAGCATCGACGGCGTGGCCCTGACCGTCGTCGTCGTACTTTTCGTGCTGGTGGGCATCCTGGGCTTCTATGCCGCCCGCTGGCGCGGGGGCGGTAAGGAGGGGCTGCACTCGCTGGACGAATGGGGCCTGGGCGGGCGCAAGTTCGGCGCCTGGGTGACCTGGTTCCTGCTGGGCGGCGATCTGTACACGGCGTACACCTTTGTGGCGGTGCCCGCGGCGATGTGGGCCACCGGCGCGGTGAGCGGCTTCTTCGCCGTGCCCTACAC
>JBBRKU010000159.1:0-5563 GCA_038231735.1 Actinomycetales bacterium
ACATCGCCCACCAGTTCGGGGTCCAGGGCGGACGTCGGCTCGTCGAAGAGCATCAGTTCCGGTTCCATCGCCAGCGCGCGGGCAATGGCCACGCGCTGCTGCTGGCCGCCGGAGAGCTGGGCCGGGTAGTGGTTGGCATGGTCTGCCAACCCCACCCGATCCAGCAGCTCCAGCGCCTTGGACCTGGCCTTCGCCTTGGACTGCCGCTTGACCTGTGTAGGCGCCTCAATGATGTTCTGCACGGCCGTGCGGTGCGGGAACAGGTTGAAGCGCTGGAACACCATGCCGATCTCGCGGCGCTGGACGGCGATCTCCTTGGCGGTCAGGTCATGCAGACGGTCGTTGACCTCGCGGTAGCCGATCAGGTCATCGCGGACGTAGATCCGGCCGGCGCTGATGGTCTCCAGCAGGTTGATGCAGCGCAGCAGCGTCGACTTGCCGGAGCCGGAGGGTCCGATGATGACCGAAACCTCGCCCTGCCTAACGGTCATATCGATGCCGCGGAGCACATGGTGTGAACCGAAGAACTTATGGACGTCCTGGATCCGCACCAGGGTTTCGTTGGTTGTCACGTTGGCGGTTGCACTGGTCTGCGCGCTCATATGTGGCCACCTTCTTCCGGTATATCGGTGGGCGTGGTGTGGGCCGCGTTCACTGCCTGGGTCGCCTTGACGGGGGCCGGGACAAGGTTGTCAATGCCCTTGCCGTAGTGGCGCTCGATGAAGTGCTGGCCCACCATCAGCAGGCTGGTGATCAGCAGGTACCAGATGGCGGCCACAATCAGCAGCGGGATGGGCAGGTAGGTGCGGTTGGCGATGCTGTTCGTGACGAAGGTCAGGTCCAGGGTGAAGGGCACGGCCAGGACCAGCGAGGTGGTCTTGAGCATGCCGATGGTCTCATTGCCTGTCGGCGGGACTATCACGCGCATGGCCTGCGGGAGGATGATCCGCCACATGATCTTGGATTTGCGCATTCCCAGCGCTTCTGCGGCTTCCATCTGGCCGTTGTCCACGGACTTCAGGCCGGCCCGGAAGATTTCCGCCAGGTAGGCGGATTCGTTCAGGCCAAGGCCCAAAACGGCGCCGACACCGGCGTTGATCAGGTCCGCGGTGTTGAAGCTGAAAAGCTGGGGCCCGAAGGGAACTCCGGCGGAGAGCTTGGGGTAGAGCACGGAGACCAGGCCCCAGAACACCAGCTGGGTGTACACGGGGGTGCCGCGGAAGAACCAGACCCAGACCCAGCTGATGTAGCGGAACAGGGGATTGTCCGACTGCCGCATGAAGGCCAGCAGGATGGCCAAAACGATCGCCAGGATCATGGACAGTATGGTCAGCAGCAGCGTCCAGCCGATGCCCTGGACCACCAGGACATCCAGGATGTACGTTCTGACGATGTCCCAGCGGAAATTCACATTCGTGACCAGGCTCTGGGCCAGCACGGCAAGGAGCAGGACGATGATGACGGCGCCGACCCACCGGCCGGGGTGCCGGACCGGAACTGCCTTGATCAGTTCCGGCCCGCTGCGTGCAGCCCCGGTCCGGTCAGTGGTGGTGCTGCTTGGTGCGGGAGTACTCAACTGCTTACCGCCGGATTCACTTCAGACTTGGTGATGGCTCCCTTGGAGTTGTTCCATGCATCAAGGATTTTCTTGTAGGTGCCATCGCTGATCAGCTTGTTCATGACTTTGCTCATGACGTCGGCCAGGGCGGTGTCGCTCTTGGCCACGGCGATGCCCTGAGGAGCGGCGTCGTACACATCGCCGAGGACTTCCAGCTTGTCACCGGTCTGCGAGAGTGCGTAGCCGATGATGGGGGAGTCTGCGGACATGGCGTCGATGCTGCCGTTCACCAGGCGGGTGGTGACATCCGTCTGGGTCTTCAGGGTGACAATGTTGATGGCCGGCTTGCCGGCATCGGTGCACTTCTTGGAGCGGCCGGAGACATCAGGGTCCTCCTCGACGGTGCCGGTCTGCACGCCGATGTTCTTGCCGCAGATGTCGTCGAGGGAGAACTTCTTGGGGTTGCCCTTCTGGACGGCCCACAAGGTGCCGGCATTGAAGTAGCTGACCAGGTTGACGGCCTTCAGGCGGTCCGCGTTGATCGTGAAGGAGGAGATGCCCAGATCATACTTGGAGCCAAGGGCGGGAAGGATGCTGGTGAACTCCGCGGTCTGGACCTTGACCTTCAGGCCCAAGGTTGCCCCGATGGCCTTGGCGAAGTCGACGTCGTAGCCCTGCGGGGTCTGGCCGTCCGAGCCGCCGAGGAATTCGGCCGGGGCATAGGAGGTGTCCGAGCCGATGCTCAGGGTGCCCTTGCTCTTGATGGCGTCCGGGACGCTGGCGGCCAGGGCGTCATCCTTGGCCACGGATGCGGGATCAAAGCTGGCGCTTCCGGTCGGGGCTCCGCTGCCCGACTGGGAGGCTGTGGTGCAGCCGGTGAGGGCTAATGCGGCGACGGCTGCGACAGCTGCGAATCTGACCGACAGCTTGGGGGAAAGCGGCATCTTTTTTACCCTTTGTTTCAGGAGTGCGAACGGGATACAGAACTTAAAGTTTATCGCTGGATGAGAGGTGCATCACAGACAACAACATTTCACTAGTTGATAACTTTATCGGGCAAAATACAAGACCCTCGAGGGGTGCCTTGTCTGAAATACCAGAATAGGTCAGGAATGCAGGCCCAGGGCCTGGAGCATCGGGCGGAATTTGGCCCACGTTTCGGCCAGTTCCGCCGCGGGGTCCGACGCCTCCACAATCCCGCAGCCCGCGTACAGCCGCACCGTTTGGGGGTCCTCGACGACGGCCCCGCGCAGCGCGATGCCCCACTCGCCGTTGCCCGCCCCGTCCAGCCAGCCGACCGGCCCGGCGTAGGGCCCGCGGTCCAGCTGCTCCAGTTCGCGGATGAGTGCGCCCGCCTCCATGCGCGGTGTTCCGCAGACCGCGGCGGTGGGGTGCAGCGCCTCGACCAGCGCCAGCGAGGTGGGCAGATGGCCCTCGACGTCGGCCAGCTCGGCCTTGACATCCGAGGCCAGATGCCAGACGTTGGGCAGCTCCAGGATGAAGGGTTCGGCAGGAAACGAGAGGTCCGTCGCGAAGGGAGCCAGCTGGCGGGTCAGCGAATGCACGGCAAAATCGTGCTCCTGCCGCTGCTTCTGCGATTCGCCGAGCACCCGCTGGGCAAAGCCACCGCCGTCTTCCGGCGCACCGTGCCGGTCGAGCGTCCCGGCCAGCACCCGTGCCTGCGCCGTGGTCCCGTCGATCTTGATCAGCATTTCCGGCGTGGACCCAACCAGGCCGTCGACGCCGTAGGTCCAGCACTCGCTGTACCGCTCGGCCAGGTCGCGCAGAATTGCGGCACGGGACACCGGCGCCTCAAAGCGGGCCACGATGTCCCTGGCCAGCACCACCTTGTCCAGCCGGCCGGCCTCGATGGCGCGGACACCGGCGGCCACGGTGTCCATCCACTCCTGTTCGCTGAGCGAGCCTGTGGTCAGTTCCGCGCCCGGGTCGCTGAGGGCGGCCGGCTGCCCCGCCGTCGTGGGTGCGAGCAGCCGTTCCAGCTCGGCGTGCGCGCCCGCAGCGGTGAGCCGGCCGCCGTTGAGCGTCAGCTCCGTCAGCCAGGCCTGTCCTGCCGCAAAACCGACGACGATGCGCGGAACGATCAGCCGGGATTGATGGGCTGAGGTCTTGGAGAAGGCAAAGGAGCCGAACGCCAGCGGACCGGTGCCGGGAAGCCTGATCTGGTCCTCCACCTCGGCCGATTCCAGCAGTTGCTTCCACCATGCCTCGGCGTCGGCGAAGCGGTCCGGGCCGGTACCCGTGAAGCGGGCCACTTCTCCGAAGGCCAGCAGACCCTCGCCGCGCCGGATCCAGCACAACGTGTCCTCGGTGCGCAGGAGATCCAAGGGCCCCAGATAACTTTGTGTCGCCGGGTCCAAGGGAACGGTGAGGGCGGTCAGGGGCGCAATCATGATGCTTAAACATTACTCCGCGGTAAGGGCCGCCCGGCCCCCGATCGGACGGCGGCGGCGCCCCGTGCCACGGCCCGGTCAAAATTTGAGAGAATGATCAGGTGAACCGTGCATCCTTGGAGAAGCGTCCGGAAGAAGTAGCCGCCATGTTTGACGACGTGGCCCCTAAGTACGACGTCGTCAATGACGTCCTGTCGATGGGACAGACGCGCCGCTGGCGGCGGGTCGTGGTGGATGCGGTGGACGCCAAGCCCGGCCAGCGCGTCCTGGATGTAGCGGCCGGAACCGGCACCTCCAGCGAACCCTTTGCGGACGCCGGGGTCAGCGTGGTGGCCTGCGACTTCTCGGTGGGCATGCTCAAGGTCGGCAAGCGCCGCCGGCCGGACATCGATTTCATCGCCGGCGATGCGACGAATCTGCCCTTTGCGGACAATGCCTTCGACGCCACCACGATTTCCTTCGGACTGCGCAATGTCAGCGAACCGAAGAGGGCCCTGGAGGAGATGATGCGCGTGACGAAACGGGGCGGGACCCTGGTTATCGCCGAGTTCTCCCAGCCCACCATCCCGCTCTGGCGCACGATGTATACCGAGTACCTGATGCGCGCGTTGCCGGCGATCGCGACCAAGGTCTCCTCCAACCCGGACGCATACGTCTACCTTGCCGAGTCCATCCGGGCGTGGCCGGACCAGGACCACCTGTCCCAGTGGCTCAAGGACGCCGGCTGGCATGAGGTGGAATACCGCAACCTGAGCGGCGGCATCGTGGCGGTGCACCGTGCCCGCAAGCCTTCGCGTGAGGAAACTGGACACGTCGGCCCGGTGGCGAAGGTCCGACGCAAGGGCTCCAGGGTCCGCGGCTAAATGAAGGTCATCATTGTCGGCGCGGGGCCGGCCGGTTCCACGGCTGCGTACTATCTGGCCTCGGCGGGCATCGACGTCACGGTGCTGGAGAAGACGGCGTTTCCGCGCGAAAAGGTCTGCGGCGACGGTCTGACACCCCGGGCCGTCCGTGAGATCCAGCGGCTGGGCTTGCCCCATGACGAATCCGAAGGCTGGCGCCGAAACAAGGGGTTGCGGCTGATCGCCGGCGGCCGCACGGTCGAGGTGCCCTGGCCGGAGCTGAGCGATTTCCCGCAGTACGGCCTGATTCGCACCCGGATCGGCTTCGATCAGGCCCTGGCCCGGCACGCCCAGGCCGCGGGCGCCGTCGTGCTGGAACGGCACAGCGTCACCTCCGCCATTACCGGCTCCGCCCCCTCAGAGGCCGGTAGGGTCACCGGCGTGACGGCGGCCCTGCTGGATGATGCCGGCCGCAAGACGGGGGAGACCCGCAATTTCGGCGCCGATCTGGTGCTCGCGGCGGATGGAAATTCCACCCGGACCGCGGTGTCGCTGGGTCTGGACAAACGCGATGACCGGCCGCTGGGCGTGGCGGTGCGCACCTATTTCACCAGCCCGAGGCACGACGACGACTGGATGGAGGGCTGGCTGGAACTCGCCTCCCCGTCGGCCGGCGGTGCGCTCAAACCGCTGCCGGGCTACGGCTGGATCTTCGGCGTGGGGGACGGCACGTCCAATGTGGGTCTGGGCAT
>JBBRKU010000160.1:0-5539 GCA_038231735.1 Actinomycetales bacterium
ACAACAGCCGGCCGCGCCGGAACCAGGGGATGTTGTGACGGTGGCTTTATCGAACTATGCCGGGTTTATGGAAACCTAATAAAGTGTATTAACTAGGATAAGATCGGCGACATGGATCCGGTGAACAACCCCTAC
The DNA here is from genome assembly GCA_038231735.1 of Actinomycetales bacterium. Classification (GTDB taxonomy): domain Bacteria; phylum Actinomycetota; class Actinomycetes; order Actinomycetales; family Micrococcaceae; genus Arthrobacter_M. The sequence goes on from JBBRKU010000160.1 coordinate 136, forward strand.
ACCCCGAACGCAGGAGCCACCCCTGAGATCGTCACCGGCCGTGACGAATACCTGGAGGACTTCCGCGTGCTCCTCCGCAGACTGGATCGAGGCAGAACCGACCAGTCGATGATTGTCACCGGTCTTCGTGGTGTAGACAAAACTGTCTTGCTCGGGGAGTTCCGCCAGATAGCGGCAGAGCTTAGATGGAAAGTCCATGAGCTGGAAGCCAGCAAACATGATGACGCCCACTTTCGACAGACCGTCTACTCACAGCTTCGAGCTGTGCTCTTCCAAATATCGCCGAGAGCCAAGTGGGGTCAAAAGGCAAGGAAAGCCGCCTCAGTCCTACAGTCCTTCAGCCTTTCTGTCGATCCGCTATCGGGCGTCCCTACTCTGTCGCTTGACGTTGACCCAGCGGAGGGGTTCGCAGACCATGGCAATCTGACCTTGGACTTCACTGACGTTCTGGTCTCCATTGGCGAGGCCGCCAAGGAACATGGGACCGGTCTGGTCCTGCTGTTTGACGAAGTGCAGTTCCTGAGTCAAAGGCAGTTAGAAGCTGTGATTCAGGCGATACACAAATCCGTCCAAAGAGAAGTTGCCGGTGACATTTGTCGGCGCCGGATTGCCCCAGATCGCAGAACTGGCTGGTGATGCAAAGTCTTACGCTGAGCGCCTGTTCAAATTTCCGAAGATCGGGTCTTTAGACTTTGAAGACGCCACGAAAGCTCTCGCGGTGCCCGCGCATCTTGAAGGCGTCAAGTTCGACGATGACGCCCTGCCCCGAGCATTCGAGCTAACCGAGGGCTACCCGTACTTCATCCAGGAACTTGGGTATCAGGTGTGGACGGTGGCAGATGGCGATGTGATCACCCTGGAAGACGTTGAGGACGCCAAGGACGCCTACGAGGCGAAACTTGACTCCTCCTTCTTCCGCGTCCGCCTCGACAGGGCCACTCCGCTACAAATTGCTTACATGCGCGCCATGGCGCAGCTTGGCCCGGAATCCCAAAAGGCCGCGGAAGTGGCCGCAGTCATGGGGCGTGAATCAACTCAGCTGGCTCCAACCCGGTCTGAGCTCATAAACATGGGCCTGTTGTATACACCCTCGCATGGCTACGCAGGGTTCACCGTGCCCCACTTCGACCGCTTTATGCTTCGAGCTGTGCCAGAGCTGGACGTTCCACCGGTGCAAAAGAGACGGGCAAAGGAGCGGAAGTAGGAAACGTTCGGCACTATCGGACTAATCTCAGAAGCCGCTAAGGCGATGTCCGCACATTGGATGGGTTGGGGGCACGCCCGGCCAGCAGCCGCGCACTACTGCAACGGTTATCCGGCGCCGCCGGTGCTGCCCGTTCCTGCCCCCGTTCCCGGGGTGGAGCTGGGACCGCTGGTGCTGAACTGGCTGCTGCGGGTGGAGCGCGCGGATCCGCCGTCAACGGCCTTTTGCGTCAGCGCTCCGCCGAAGGCGCCCAGGGCTACGAGCAGGATGCAGGCCAGCACCTTGGTGGAGCGGCCCACCCTGTACCGGGGCCTGGGAATGAACGATTCGTTCGGCAGATCTTCGGGTTCTGCCTCGTCATAGGGGAATCCGGCGGGCCCGACGGCGTCCAAGGTCTCCGTCTCGGGGACCTCGGGGACCTCGGCGACTCCGGAGACGGTGTCGGGCCCGAGGACCTGCGTATCAGCGGGCGTCACTGCGTGCGTGTGGGACATGTCCATCTCTTTTCCGGTCCGGGGCCTATTCATAGCGGAGGGCATCGATCGGGCGCAGCTTGGCGGCCTTATTCGCCGGGTAGATGCCGAAAATCAGGCCGATCGCGGCGGAGACGGCGAAGGACAGCCACACCGTCCACCACTGGATCACCGGCTGGGTGCCCAGCAGCGGAAAGGCGCTGCCGACAAGTCCGACCAGGATGCCCATCACCCCGCCAATCACGGAAATGATCAGCGATTCGATCAGGAACTGGCTGACGATGCTGCCGCGCGTGGCCCCGATTGCCTTGCGGATACCGATCTCGCGGGTCCGCTCGGTGACCGTGACCAGCATGATGTTCATGACGCCGATCCCGCCCACCAGCAGCGATATTGCCGCCACCGCGCCGAGCAGGATGGTGAGGGTCTGCGTCGTCGAGGTGGCCGTTGTGAGCACCTGTGCCTGGTTACGTACCTGGTAGTCGCGGGTGTCCGTGGTGACGTTGTGGCGCGCGTCCATGATCATCTGGATCTCGTTCTGCGCCTGGTTCATCACGTCCGCGGACCTGGCCTGCACGGTGATGGAATTCAGGCTCGGCGAGTAGCCGGTGAATTTGTCCTGCGCGGCGCTGATCGGGATCACCACAATGTCATCCGGATCGTTCAGGCCGGAGGATCCCTTGGCCGCGAGCACGCCGGAGACCACAAAGTTCTGCCCGTTCAGCGCCACGGTCTGGCCCACCGCGGCACGGGTGTTGTTGCCGAAGAGGTCCTGCGCCACGGTATTGCCGATCACGGCGACCGCCGCCCCGGATCCGGCATCCGCTTCGGTGAAGTAGGCGCCGGCGGCGAGGGTGTCATTCGAAATGCCGAAGTACGACGGCGTGGTCCCCAGGAAGGTGGCGACGGCGTGGGTTGCGTCCTGGTAGGTTCCGGTGACGTTCTGGGCCTGCACCAGTGGCGCCGTCGCGGCGATATCGGGCGCCAGCACCGGGTCAGTGATGGCCGCCATGTCAGCCATCGTCAGGTTGGTGCCGCGGGAGCGCGGGCCGGATACGGCCGCCCCGCCCCCGGTGCGCCCGCCCGCCGTCGTCGTCCGGCTGACTGTGAGCACATTGGTGCCCAGCTTGCCGATCTGTTCCTTGATGGCGTTGCTGGTCCCGGCGCCCACCGCGAGCAGGATGATGACCGCGGCGATGCCTATCAGGATGCCCAGCGTGGTCAGCGCGGAGCGGAGCTTGTTGGCCGCGACGCCGGTCAGGGCGAAGCGGACGGATTCGGCGATGTTCATGGCGCCACCGCCTCGGCCTAATACGTCGGCTGGCTGCCGGCATAGAGCGGCCGGGTCCGTTGGTCTTCCACGATGCGGCCGTCCTGCATCCGGATCACGCGCCCCGCCCGCGAGGCCACGTCCATTTCATGGGTGATCATCACGATGGTCCGTCCCTGCGCGTGCAGGGCGTCAAACAGGTCCAGGATCTCCGCCGAGGAGTGCGTATCCAGGGCCCCGGTCGGCTCGTCCGCGAGCAGCAGCACGGGATTGGTGACCAGGGCGCGGGCGATCGCGACGCGCTGCTGCTGGCCGCCGGAGAGCTGGGACGGTTTGTGCTGCGAGCGTTCGCCGAGTCCGACGGCGTCCAGGACGGCCAGCGCACGTCCCCGGCGTTCCTTCCGCGGCACGCGGGCATAGGCCAGCGGCATCGCGACGTTGTCCACGGCCCGCGTGCGCGGAATGAGATTGAAGTTCTGGAAGACAAAGCCGATCTTGCGGTTCCGGATCTGCGCCAGTTGGTACTCGTCCATGGAGCCGGTGTCGATGCCATCCAGGTGGTAAAGGCCCGAGCTGGGCGCGTCGAGAGCGCCGATGATGTTCATCATGGTGGATTTGCCCGAACCGGACGCGCCCACGATCGCCACGAAGTCCCCGCGGTCCAGCGAGAGCGTGACGCCGTCCAGGGCGCGGACTTCCGCCTCGCCCTTGCCGTAGATCTTATGGACCGCGGACAGCTCGATGACGGGCCGGTGCCGGCCGCTGCCGGGGTTCACCGCATTGCTTTCCACCGGGTTACTTTCCACTGGTGCTGCCGGATCCGGTTCCGCCCGCACCGGTGCCGCCGGTGCCACCCGCTCCGGTGCCCCCCGCACCCCGACCGCCGGTCCCGCCGCTGAATCCGGACCCGCCGGCTCCACCGAAGCCGCCGGTCCCGGTGCGGGTTGTGGTGGTTCCGGTGTCCAGCGCCGAGGAAATGGCGGGCAGTTCGATCTGGTCGCCGTCGGAGAGGCCGGTGAGGACCTGGGTGCGGCCGTTGGCGCTGATCCCGGTGGTGACCCGGACCGCCGTCGTCGTGCCGTTTTTGACGACGGTGACCAGCTGCCGGCTTCCCGTCGTGGTGATGGCCAGTGTCGGGACCACCAGGGCCTGGCTGGCGGTGGCGGTGGTGACGGAGATGGTGGCGCTTTGGCCCAGGCGCAGCGCAGCCGGCGGATTGCCGATGGAGACGGTGACCGGGTAGCTGACCACGTTATTGGTGGTGGTGGCCGTCTGGGCGATCGCGGTGATCTTGCCGGTGACAGGGGCGGCGCTGTCGGAGGCGTCCGGCTTCAGGGCCGGGAAGGTGAAGACCGCGTCGTCGCCCACCTTCATGGCCGAAATGTCCGACTCGGCGAAGCTGGCCACGACCTCCAGATGGGCCGTGTCGCTGATGGTGATCAGCCCGCTGGAGGCGGATGAGCCGGCGGAGGAGGCGCCCGCGGACCCGGCTGCGCTGGAGGAGCCGGCGGAGGCGGAGCTTGAGGAGCCGGTGGAACCCGATCCCGCATTGCCGCCGACGACGGCGTTCACGGCAGTGATGGTGCCGGCCACCGGGGCGGCCAGCGAACATGCCGCCAGGTTCTTCTTGGCCGTGTCCACCGCGATCTGCGCGGAGGTGCTGTTGGACGTCGGCGCGGCCGAATTCGCGGCCGAATTGACCTGCGTCTGAGCGGTAGCCACCTGCTGCCTGTCCTTCAGCGCGCTGGAGGCCTGCTGGTTCTGCGCCTGCGTCAACGCCTGGGTGTCCTTGGCCTGCTGGCTCTGGGCTGCGCTGAGCGCGGACTGGTATTGCTGGTTGGCCGGCTGGGCAGTCGCGTTCCCCTGCGCGGTGGCCAGCGCGGCGTTGTCCGCGGCTACCTGGTTCTGCGCGGCGGCCGCGGCGGCCGCCTGCTGGCCGGCGTCGAGGGCGGCCGACTGCTGCGCGTTCACCAGGCCCTGGTTGGCGGCGGCCACCTGGTTGCCGGCCGTGGTCTGCTGCTGGCTGGCCTGGGCGTTGGCCGCATCCAGCTGGGCCTGCGCCACGGTGAGGGCATTTTGGGTATTGGTGGGATCGATCGTTGCCAGCACCTGCCCGGCGGCGACCTGCTGGCCGACGGCGGCCGCGACGGTGGCGATGGGACCGGTGCAGTTTTGCGCGTTGATAACCGTCGTGCTGGCGGGCGAGACATTGCCGCTGGCGGTGGCAACCGCGGAAAGGTCCGCCTTGCTGACGGCCAGGGTGCGGGAAACGGCGGCGGCTGGGGTCTGCTGGGCGCCGGAAACCACCAGATAGGTGCCTCCGGCGAGGCCCACAATAGCGAGGCCGATTCCGCCATTGATGAGAACTGTCTTTTTGAGCATGATCTGGACAGTATGGTGACCTGCTCGGAGCTTTCCCTGTGATTGGTGGGTGTTTGCTGTGCACTGGACTGGGCC
>JBBRKU010000161.1:0-5537 GCA_038231735.1 Actinomycetales bacterium
CCATGACTGAGCAGAATCTTCCCGATCAGGACCTTCGCGTGGTTGGCGAGGACCGGACGATTCCGGGCCTGGACCAGGACACGGCCGACGAGCTCGATTCGCGCGACGCGGAACGGCTCGACCCGCTCAAGGGGAACAGCCCGGATGACTATCCGGGCGCAGCGGAAAACAACCCGGACAACTGGCGTCAGGATCCGCTGCTGCAGGAGGAACCCGGCGCCGACTCGGAGAATACCGATGTGGAATCGGACCAGGCGCTCTGGGATGAAACCGAAGAAGAGCGGTACCGCAAGGGCGACGAGCAGGTGCCGCCGGAGGAGCCTACCATCGGCGAGGCTGCCGCGGACGTCGACTTCGGAGATCCGATGGACGAAGACGACGTCGACGCCAGCAATGATTCGACCAACTTCGGCGGTTCCCCGCTGAGCCAGTTCGAGCAGGAGGACGCGCAGGAGGAGGAGTCGGAGGATCTGGACGGCTGAAACGCAGTCGACGCAAACCCGTAAAGGCGGGCGCGGCGGTTCGGCTTGATCGTGCCACCGGCAGGACGCACAGTGGGTAGGTGGAACGAACAGAGCAGCTTCCTGAGGCCTTCGCGCAAGCCGCCGACGGCTTTCAGCGCTACCTTGTGCAGGAGCGCGCGCGGTCGGTCCACACGGTCCGCGCCTATCTGGGTGATGTGGAGAGCCTGCTGATCCATGCCCGCACCGAGGGAGTCAGCACCCTCGAGGGGCTGGAGCTCGGCACCGTGCGGCGCTGGTTGGGGGAGCAGAGTGCGGCGGGGAAGTCCCGGGCCACCCTGGCCCGCCGGGCAGCCACGGCCCGCAGTTTTACCGCCTGGGCCGTGCGTGAGGAGCTGATAACCGTGGACCCGGCGCTGCGGCTGAAGGCACCCAAGCGGGAAAAGTCGCTGCCCGGAGTCCTGGCCCAGCCGCAGATGGGACGTCTGTTCGCGAGTCTTCAGGAGCGGGCAGCCGCCGGTGAGGCTCTTCCGCTGCGGGATCTGGCACTGGTGGAACTTCTCTACGCCACCGGAATGCGGGTCGGGGAGCTCGTTGCCCTGGACATCGACGATCTGAACCAGGAGCGGCGGACCCTCACCGTGATCGGCAAGGGCAACAAGGAACGCACCATCCCCTATGGTCAGCCCGCGGCCGCCGCCGCGCAGGCATGGTTGACCGCTGGCCGGCCAAAGCTGTGCACGGAGCGCTGCGTCCCGGCCCTCTTTCTGGGCCAGCGGGGAAACCGGATGGACCAGCGGCAGGTGCGCTCCGTCGTCGAGCGCCTGTTCCACGAACTGGGGGATACCTCCGCCACCAGCCCGCACGCGCTCCGCCATTCGACGGCCACGCATCTGCTGGACGGCGGCGCGGACCTGAGGGCGGTGCAGGAAATTCTGGGCCACAGCAGCCTGGCGACTACGCAGATCTACACCCACGTCTCGGTCGACCGGCTCCGCGGCAGCTACCAGCAGGCACACCCGCGCGCCTGAGCGACATAAATCCCACTTGGAGAATTCCACTGGCGTTATTCGCGATGGTACGGCACAATGTGAGGGAGCGCAGTTGGAAAACCGCACTTAGGACCGTTTAGGGACTGCAGAATGGCAATTCCGGCGCGTCATTGAGCAACCGCATACCAGCCATACCGAAGGTCGTTGGGGAAGACGCACCTACAGCTATGGAGGATGGAATGTCTGTTGTAACGACGCGCGGTGTTTTATTTGTTCACTCGGCCCCTACTGCGTTGTGCCCGCACGTTGAGTGGGCCATCGGGTCGGTGGTGGACAAGCGCACCGACCTTGAGTGGACGGCTCAGCCTGCCGCGCCCGGAATGTTCCGTGCGGAGCTCTCCTGGGCCGGCCCGCAGGGCACCGGCTCGCTGCTGGCCTCCGCCCTCCGCGGCTGGGCGCACCTGCGCTACGAGGTCACGGAGGAAGCCAGCGCCGGGGTTGACGGCGGACGCTGGTCCCACACCCCCGAGTTGGGAATCTTCCATGCCATGACGGACGTGCACGGGAACATCATGGTTTCCGAGGACCGCATCCGGTACGCGTACGAGGCCGGCGCAGGTGACCCTGCCGCTGTCTATCACGAGCTCTCCCTGGCGCTGGGCGAAGCGTGGGATGAGGAACTGGAGCCTTTCCGCCACGCTGCCGAGGGCGCCCCGGTCCGCTGGCTTCACCAGGTCGGCTGACACCGGCAACAATCACCGATAGCAAGGTCACCCATAGCACGAAAAGGAGCCGGTCCCACGGGACCGTCTCCATTTCGCTTTCCACCAACACCTCCACCACCACAACCACCGCCGACGGCGTCGCGTCAGTGGTTGCGGATCACAATGACGGCGTTGTGTCCGCCGAAGCCGAAGGAATTGCTCAAGGCGACGATGTCTCCGGCGGGAAGGTCCCGTGCGGTGGTGACCACGTCCAGTGGAATCTCCGGGTCCTGGTGCTCCAGGTTGATCGTCACGGGAGCCCTGCGCTCGTAGACGGCCAGCACGGTCATGACGGCCTCCACGGCGCCGGAGGCGCCCAGCAGATGGCCCGTCTGCGACTTGGTGGCGGAAACTGCCACGTCGTCCACGTGGTCACCCAGGGCGGCCTTGAGCGCGGTGTACTCGGGCTTGTCGCCGACCGGCGTGGAGGTGGCATGGGCGTTAATGTGCACGACGTCATCGGGCAGGGCGCGGGCATCGAAGAGCGCGGCCTTCAGCGCCCGGGTGGCGCCCAATCCTTCAGGATCCGGGGCAGTGATGTGGTACGCGTCGGCGGTCACGGCCGCGCCGGCGAGTTCGCCGTAGATGCGCGCCCCGCGGGCCAGCGCGTGTTCCTCGGCCTCGAGCACCAGCGCACCGGCACCTTCACCCATGACGAAGCCGTCCCGATCCCGGTCGTACGGCCGGGAGGCGTGCTCCGGGTCGTCGTTGCGGCGTGAGAGGGCCTGCATCGAGGAAAACGCCGCCAGCGGCAGCGGATGGATGGCGGCCTCGGCGCCACCGGCCATGACGACGTCGGCCTTGCCCGAACGGATCAGCTCCATTCCCAGCTCCAGGGCTTCAGTACCGGATGCACAGGCGGAGACGGGCGTATGCGCACCCGCCCGCGCCCCCAGATCAAGGCTCACGGCGGCCGCGGCGCCGTTGGGCATCAGCATCGGCACGGTCATCGGAAGCACCCGGCGCGGACCCTTCTCTCGCAACGTGTCCCAGGCATCCAGGAGGGTCCACACGCCGCCGATTCCGGTGGCGAACGCGACGGCAAAGCGGTCGTTGTCAATCTCGGTGAGGCCGGAATCTTTCCAGGCTTCGCGGGCTGCGATCACGGCGAATTGACTGGAGGGGTCCAGCCGCTTGGCCTCGACGCGGGTCAGCACCTCGGAGGCGGGCGTGGAAACCCGGGCGGCAAAGTGGACGGGCAGCTGATACTTCTCCACCCATTCGTCCCCGAGCGTGTGGGCGCCGGACACGCCGACGAGGGCGTTCTTCCACATCGTCGGGACATCGCCGCCGATGGGCGTGGTAGCTCCGAGTCCGGTGATGACTACTTTGCGGGCCATGGTTCTACTCTCTGGAAACGATCAGGAGGTTGCGGGAAATTCGTGCATTGCCGGTGGTCGGCCGTGCGGCCGGCCACCGGCAATGCACTGGTGAGGCAACGCCCTGTGGAGGGCTGGCGGTCAGGACTAGGCCTGCGCGCCGGAGATGAAGCTGACGGCGTCGCCAACGGTCTTGAGGTTCTTGACTTCCTCGTCCGGAATGCGGACGCCGAACTTCTCCTCGGCGTTGACAACAATGGTCATCATCGAGATGGAGTCGATGTCCAGGTCATCCGTGAAGGACTTGTCCAACTCAACAGCCTCCGGCGCCAGGCCGGTTTCCTCGTTGACGATTTCAGCCAAGCCGGCCAGGATCTCTTCATTGCTAGCCATTGGTGGCTCCTTTTCTTGTTGTTCTGCTGTGATCATTATTAGGCGGTCATTATCAGGCGGTCATTGTTCGTTCGTGACCGTATTGAGGCAGTGTTGATCAAACCACGGTTGCGGTCCGTTTAGCTATCGGGCGCCGATGCATGGTCCGTTCCATCAGGGCAGGACCACAACCTGGGCGCCGAAGACCAGCCCGGCGCCGAAGCCGATCTGCAGCGACAGGCCGCCGTGCAGGTGGGGGTTTTCCTTCAGCAGCCGGTGGGTTGCCAGCGGGATGGACGCCGCGGACGTGTTGCCCGCATCGGCTATGTCCCTGGCAATCACCACGGATTCGGGAATCTTCAGCTGCTTAGCCAGTTCATCAACGATCCGCATATTCGCCTGGTGCGGCACGAAGGCGGCCAGATCGGATGCGGTGATGCCGGCGGCGTCGAGGGCCTGCTGGGCGGCCTTGGCCATCTCCCAGACGGCCCAGCGGAAGACGGTCTGGCCGTCCTGGCGCAGCGTCGGCCACAGGGCGGTTTCGGTCGCGGCCACGGCGGCCTCGTCCGTCTCTCCGTCGCTCTTCATGGCAGACCTGCTGAAGTCGCGCACTTCGAGCAGCGAGTGGGTCATGCCGATCGCATCCCACTTGCTGCCGTCGGAGCCCCAGATCGACGGACCGATTCCGGCGCTCTCCGACGGGCCGATCACCACCGCGCCCGCACCGTCGCCGAGCAGGAAGGAGATGGTGCGCTCGTGATTGTCGATGACGTCGGAGAGCTTTTCGACGCCGATCACCAGGACGTAGTCGGCGGTACCGGCGCGCACCAGCGCATCGCCCTGCGCGATCCCGTAGCAGTAGCCGGCACAGGCCGCGGAGACGTCGAAGGCCGGTGCCGGTGTGGCACCGAGGCGCTCGGCCAGCAGTGACGCCGCGGATGGCGTGGCATAGGGGTGCGTGACGGTGGAGACGATGATGGCGCCCAGCTGCGAAGCATCGATGCCTGCCTCCGCCAGTGCCTCGCGCGCGGCCCCCTCGGCCATATCTATCACGCTGACATTCCTGCCCGCGCGGTGGCGCGTCACAATGCCGGTGCGCTGGCGGATCCATTCGTCGGAAGAGTCAATCCACTGGCAGACGTCCTCATTGGTGACGATGATGTCCGGACGAAACGCTCCGATGCCCATGATGCGCGTGTATTCGCGCAGGGGCGTCTGCTTCAATGTTGGGGTGGTCACTCGGTTCCTTCTTCCCGCTCGGCCAGGGCTGCGGGCTGCCGGTCAGCAGCCAGTCTTGTGGTTACACGCCGTTCAAGCGGCATTGAGCAGCTCCCGAGCGGCGTCCAGATCTGCCGGTGTCTTGACTGCAACCGTAGCAACTGACGGCATGGCCCGCTTGGCCAGCCCAGCCAGCGTGCCGGCCGGAGCCAGCTCAATGAGGCCGGTGACACCCATCGACAGCATCGTTTCCATGCACTTGTCCCAGCGGACCGGGCGCGAGACCTGGGCGATCAGGCTGGAGAGCATGGCCTCGCCGGAGCCAACAGCCCGTCCGTCGTAGTTGGAGAGAAGCGGCACGGCCGGATTCCGGGGAGCCAGCGTGGGGCGCAGGTTCTCCAGGGCGACGGC